>CAYXJI010000005.1:0-30401 GCA_964465175.1 uncultured Burkholderiaceae bacterium
TGTTCCACATCGGCGTACTCGGTTTGTTCTTTGGTCACATGGTCGGTTTGCTTACGCCGGTGATCGTGTGGGATACCTTGGGTGTGTCACATGGCTTTAAACAAATGATTGCGATCGTCATGGGTGGCGTGTTTGGGACTTTGTGTATGGTCGGTTTGCTGATTTTGATGCACCGTCGTTTTACCGATGCGCGTATCTCCGCAGTGACAAAAACTGGCGATAAAGTCCTGTTGTTGTGGATTTTCATCACCTTGGGTTTAGGTCTGTCTACTATCTTCGAATCCATGCATCACAGAGATGGTCACATGATGGTCTTGCTGATGACATGGGCACAGCACATCGTCACCTTCAAAGGCGATGCCGCCAGCTACATCGTCACCGCACCGTTCTTGTTCAAGGCGCATTTGTTTATGGGCTTGAGCTTGTTCGTGATCTTCCCGTTCACCCGTTTGGTGCATGTATGGAGTGGTTTTGCATCAGTCGGTTATTTGAGCCGTGCATGGCAGTTGGTACGTCCACGATAAATCTTTGAGCCGCAGAGGCGCAGAGTACGCGGAGAAATGCATGAAATTTTTTAGTCCTCTGCGTTCTCTGCGCCTCTGCGGCGAAGAAAACTAAACAGGAGGCAATCATGCCCGTCATAGTCAATGGTTACGAACTCAGCGATGCTGAGATGGAAAAAGAATTACCCGAACATCAGGGAGTTGCTGATCCGATGAAGAGTGCGATGACCGCTTTGGTCTTGCGTCGTGTTCTGTTGGATAAGGCAAACGAGTTAGATTTGCAAGGTGAGGATGAAGACAAAATCGAAGCCTTGCTGGTGCGCGAAGTGGTGGTGCCTAAGCCGAGTTCTGAAGAATGTCTGCGTCACTATCAGACCCATCCACAGCGCTTTACGGTTGGTGAGTTGGTCGAAGCAAATCATATTTTGTTTCAAGTTACCGCAGCCTTGGATTTAGATAATCTGCGTAAGCATGCAGAAATCGTGTTGCAAGACTTGTTGGATAATCCTGCGAATTTCGCTGCGATGGCAAAAGCGAATTCAAACTGCCCATCGAGTGAAGTCGGTGGCAATTTGGGACAACTGACACGCGGCGACACGGTTCCCGAATTTGAGAAAGTGATTTTCTCAGCGGAAGAACACAAGATCGTGCCACGCTTAGTTGAAACACGTTTTGGCCTGCATATCGTGCAGTTAGGCCGCAAACTGGCGGGACAGTTACTGCCGTTCGAACAGGTAGAAAGCAAGATCGCTGATGCCATGCAAAGAGCTAGTCACGATCACGCCATGCGCCAGTATTTGCAACTGATGGTGGGGCAAGCCAAGATCAGCGGCATAGAACTCGAAGGTGCGGATACGCCATTGGTGCAGTAGTTCTTTTTTCGCCGCAGAGGCGCAGAGGGCGCAGAGTAATCGTGTCAGGTTTGAGTCTAACTAGACCATGTGCAGTTTGTTAAGCGCTATGAAGTTCAGGTAATGAGGATGCAAATAGCAATTCTCTGCGTACTCTGCGCCTCTGCGGCAAATCTTTTTAATTCAAGTAGGAGTAAATCATGTCGCAAGCAATGATGAGTTTGGTGAAGCAGCACCAAGAATGTGACGATCAATTGAACCGCGTAGAAGCCGCCTTGCATAAAGCTGATATGGCCTCTGCCGGTAGGAATTTTCGGCTGTTTGATGAGCAGTTAGAACATCACTTTCATCTTGAAGAGGAGCGCCTATTTCCGGCGTTTGAAAAAGCCACAGGCATGACAAATGGACCGACGATGGTGATGCGCGGTGAACACGCAGAGATACGCCAACTGCGTGATCAAGCGATGGAGGAAATCGAACAAGGGCAAGTCGAGTCAGCCTTGGCGACGCTAGATACCTTGAACGTATTGATACAACAGCACAATGTGAAGGAAGAAAATATTCTCTACCCTATGTGCGGCGGTAGCATCCCCCATTTAATGTCGGTATTGGGCATGGGTGGTTGCGGTGGCGCTTGTTCTTGTGCGGCGTAAGGTATAGCCATTCGCTTGGGTAGTTTGGCGCTGAGCGCAGCATCATTTAGTCTTGCACAATATTGTTGGGCTTCACTCTGCTCTGCGCCAAGCTACGCATTTTCAATATCGTTCGTACGCAATGTCCGCTCCTAAAATTCTCAATTACGAACTTTCTCCTTCTCCCTCGACCATCTTTGGTTGTCTATTGCCTGCGCCGTGGTTGGGCGTGGCGGCTGGACTGTTGCTGGCTTTTGGGCCTAGTGACGGCTTACCGCATCGTTTCGCTCCACTTGTCTTAGCCGTGACCCATGTCTTGGTCTTAGGCATGTTAGCGCCGATTATGATCGGTGCCTTATTCCAATTATTTCCAGTCGTTGCAGGGCAGGTGGTGCGTCCTGCAAAATGGATCGCGCCTTTTGTTGCATTGGGTTCTAGCCTGATTGCGGCCAGTCTGAGTGTAGGATTTTTACTTCACATGCCATCGGGATTCGCGGTGGCTGCGGTGCTGGCTTGCGGTTTGTATGGTGCAGTAGTGCTGGCTTTAGGCAGCGCAGCTTGGTCTATGGTCTTGCCCGTAACAGCAGATGCGACGCTCAAAACTTTACGTGGCATAGTCTTGGCTTTGTTCTTGGTCGTGGCCTTAGGCGTCATATTGGCCGGCGCGTTTGCAGCATGGTGGCAGGTCGATGTGGCGTTTATTTTACGGGCGCATATTGCATGGGGTGTCGTCGGCTGGATAGGCTGTTTGGTGCTCGGCATCGCGTCTACCGTGGTACCGATGTTTTGGCAAACGAGTCGTCCTTCGGGGACTTGGCATCGTCGTCTGCCTTGGGATGTTTGGTTGAGTTTGTTGCTCCTGTTTTTGCCTTTGTCGACGAGCTTGTCGAATTTGCTTATGTCGGCATTAGCCTTGTTGATCTTGGTGTTAGCGAGCGCAGCGCTGCGACATCTACTTTATGCAAAACGACGTTTTGATCCGGCTTGGAGTTTGTGGGTGGTTTGTGCTTTGAGCTGGAGTCTTGCCAGTGTTTTGTTTTTGCTCGATAGTCATTTAGCGCATCGCTTACCATGGTGGTGGCAAACTTGTGCGGCGTGGTGGATGGGCGTCTTATGTCTGGTCGGTGGCGCTGTTTTCCCGGTGAATGCAATGCTAGGAAAGATCATTCCTTTTTTAGTGTTTTTGCATTTGCGTCGTCAAACGCCAATTGGGCGGCGCGTGCCTAGCATGCAAGTCGTTTTGCCGCCAGCGCGCTTGCGTTGGCAGGCTAGGGTGGTGTGCGCTAGTTTGTTAGGTCTGTTGTGTTTTCCACTTGCGCCAAATACCTTGCAAATTCCCATCGGCTTACTTTTTGCCACCTCTCAAGCGATGTTGGCAATTTTCTTACTCTTGACGCTGTTTCGCTACCGACTGGAACTACGTAGTCTTTTTGCACACTAAGCGCTAGCCTGACGCGAAAAGTATTTCAATTGAGTACTTTTTGTCTGCTATAGTTGTCACGTCATTCGGCAAATTGCCTCTCTCATTGCCGCCTTCATCGATTGCACAGACAAAGTACCTAGACCGCATTTAGACTGCATTAAGGAGTATTCGTTTTGCATGCTTTCATTGCAATATTGTTGCGTTTGCTCGCTTTTGCTGCATGGATTTTGAGGTATTGCATCGGCATACGGATCTGTCGTGTCAGTCATCGTTTTTTAGTCTTCGTTTCCCTATCGTGTTGTTTATCCGGATTGGTTCAAGCGGAGGCTTTGCATCGTTTGCGCTTTGATCATTTTAGTGTTGATCAAGGCTTGCCAAGTACCGGGGTCATGAAAATTTATCAGACGCGCGACGGCTATATTTGGATTGCTACTGCGAATGGTTTGGTGCGCTACGACGGTCGTCATATGCAGGTATTCTCTAGTAATCCCGACGATCCTCATAGCCTTAGTCACAACCGCATTTTTAGTTTATTTGAGGATACGCAGCAAAATTTGTGGATAGGCACACGACTGGGATTAGACCGCTTAGACTTAAAGACGGATGTGATACAGCGTTTCCCGGTCTCCGCTAATGCCACCACCAAAGAAAAAGTGATTTATGGTCTTGCGCAAGCGGCTCCTGGACGCCTCTGGGTGGCGACTGGCGCAGGATTAAAGCTATTTAATGTGCAAAGCGGTGAATTTACCGTTTGGCAATCGGAGGCTGTTGAGGCAGCGCAATTGAGTGGTGAGGTGCGTGCCTTGTTAGCCGATGGCGTGGGCGGCGTCTGGTTAGGGCAGGGACATCGCGTCGCGCATATCGCGCAGAGTGGACGCCTGCTGTCGCAATTTTCGGCGGTGGATGATCAGAACGAGCAAAAACTGCAGCCAGTGGATAGACTGGTGCGCAGTTTAGCTTTTGATGCCTCGGGGCAGTTGTGGGTAGGTTTGACTGGCGGGCTGAGTATTTGGCGCATAGAAAATAATCTGGCGCTGCCTGTGGCGCTGCCTAGTGGTTTGACTTTGCCCAAAGCGGCCATTATGGGCATGGTGCAGGATCAAGAAAAAGCGATGTGGTTGGCGATGAACGATGATCAGGGTTTGTTTCGTTGGCGTTCCCAGCAAAAAAAGTTGGAGCGTTTTGTCCATATTCCTTCTGTCAGCAGCAGTCTAAGCGGTAATTCTTTAAGTTCCTTGACCCTCGATGCGACGGGCGGTTTGTGGATAGGAACGATGGACTATGGTGTGAATTTAGTCGATTTAAAGGGGCGTGGATTCACCACCTATTTAAATGTGCCCGGTGACGATCGTAGTATTTCTAATCGTTTGGTGACGGCGGTTTTGCCGGATCAGAATGAGCACGTTTGGTTAGGGACATTGGGGGGCGGACTAAACCGTCTGCACGTACCTACTGGCGACACCGAGCGTTTTACTAAGCAACAAATTGGCGTTGAATTTATACGTGCTTTATTGTTCGACGATAAAAAGCGACTTTGGGTGGGGGGCGAAACCCTAGCGATTCTCGATACGGAGACTTTGCGCAGTAAATCGCTCCTCTTAGATGCTAATTGGTCGGTTGGTGCGCGTATCACTGCGCTCCAAAAAGATGGCCGAGGCCATATCTGGGTCGGGACCAGCGCGGGGCTGTATCGAGTGGATAGCAAGTTCAATATAGCTTCTTTTCGCGCAAGTGCCGATTTTCGAAGCAAGGCCAGCATCAATGATGACGCTATCGATAGTCTTTTATTGGATGCGGAAAAACGTTTGTGGATAGGAACGAAAGGTGGCTTGTTTCTGTGGAATGACGAGGCACAAAACTTCGATTTCATCGCTACGGCCAGTAAAACAGTGCCTAATCCAGAAAAATTGGGCGTCACCGCTTTGCGGCAAGATGTGACGGGTAGGATTTGGGCGGCGACTTTGCAAGGTCTATTGGAAGTACAACCTAAGCACGCCAATACCAACCGTAAGCTCACTGCTGACGATTGGACGCTGATCTCTTGGGCTGATCTTCCTGGTTTACCGAATGACGTGATTGAGGCCATGCAAGACGCAGACAATGGCGACGTTTGGCTAAGTAGTGAGCGTGGGCTCATGCGGGTGCGGCCGCTGCAAAAGCTGGCACGTAGTTTTCCCTCATTTGGACGATTCGAAGGTGCTTTCAATTTTGGTGCTGCGGCACGTGCACCGGATGGCAGCATCTTTTTCGGTGGCGTGGGCTTGGTGCATTTTCATCCCGATCTGATTTGGGATAATACGATTTCACCTCGAGTCATTGTCAGCGATATTTTATTGTTCAATAAATCCTTGATGAACTGGAATAGCAAACGCGCGCCAGATGCGCCGCGCCTGCCAGCGGGTTTCTCCGTCTCAACCTCAGCGCAAGCGATGGCTAGGCATGCAGACCACGATAACTTTGATCTCAAAAGTATCGGTGTCACGGGTACGATAAGCTCGGCACGTAAGATACAACTGAATCATGAAAAAACCATGATTAGCTTTGAATTGGCGGCCTTGCATTTCTATAATCGTACGCAAAATCGTTATGCTTGGATGTTAGAAGGCTATGATAAAGATTGGATCTTTGGGCAAGCCGATCGTGGTGTCGCGACTTACACGAATTTGGATGCCGGTACTTATCGTTTGTTGGGACGTGCCGCGAATGCCGACGGCATTTGGAGTGATAGCGCCGTCTTATTGGAAGTCGAGGTGCTGCCGCCGTTTTGGAAAACGCCATGGTGGTATGCCTTGTGGATCTTGCTTGTACTTGGCTTGATGCGCTTTTTTTACCAGCGTCGCGTGCAAAGCATACGTGCCAGCCAACTCTATCTAGAGCAGCAAGTGAAGCGGCAGACGCAAGAAGTATTGGAGCAAAAAAAGCTGGCGGAAATTCAAAGAGAGATCGCCGAACGTGCTCGTAACGATATCGGTCGCCTCAGTGAGATTGGCTTGCAGATTACCGCCTTGTTATCGGTGAACGATATTTTGGATACCTTGTATGCCAATATCCGCACTTTGGTTCCTGCCTCAACTATCGGTGTTGGTTTTGTCGATTGGGAAAAACGCCAGATTAATTTTGATTACACCTTTCAAGGCGATCTCAAGATCATGCCCTACTCGCGTAGCTTAGATGCGATGGAGCAGCCGGCTGCACAATGCGTATTGACTGGACAAGAATTTATTGTCGGCGAAATTTTGCATGATAGCCGTAAGCTCGATGAAATTACTGCGCAAAAAGTCGGTCACACTGACACTAAGTTAGAGAACGGTGAGGAGACCGAAAATTCACGTTCAGGCATCTATGTTCCTATGAGCTTGGCGGGGCGCGTGATGGGTTTGATTGGTGTGTTAAGTATGAAGCCACAGGCATTCGGCTTAGATGAGTTAAATATTCTGCGCACCTTAGCTGCCTATACGGCAGTCGCGTATGACAACGCCGAGGCGTATCGTCGATTGCAATTAACCCAGTCAAAACTCGTAGAACAAGAAAAACTCGCCGCCTTAGGCTCTCTGGTCGCGGGTGTGGCGCATGAATTGAATACGCCCATAGGGAATAGTTTATTGATGGCGAGTACCATGCAAGAGGTCAGCCAAAAATTCTTACAACAAGTTCAGTCGAATCAATTGCGTCGCTCTGATTTAGAGAGTTTTTGTGAAAGTGCCAGTACTTCCTCTGATTTGATGATGCGTAATCTCAGTAATGCGGCCAATCTGGTGAGTAGCTTTAAACAAATTGCGGTGGATCAGACCTCAGATCAACGGCGGAATTTTGATTTACTGCATTTCTGCGAAGAGGTCGTGCTGACGCTGTCGAATCGAATCAAACGAGATGGGCATGAGCTAGTCTTAGAGGTCGACGCTGGCATAGAGCTAGATAGCTTTCCTGGCTCTTTAGGGCAAGTGCTGAGTAATTTGATTATCAATGCGATGCTGCATGGTTTGCACGAGCAGGCGCATGGTGTCATCCGCATCACGGGGCAGGCGCACGGTGCAAAACGCATTATTCTGACGGTCGAGGATAATGGTTTGGGTATTGCGAGAGAAAACATCGATCGTATTTTTGAGCCATTTTTCACCACACGACTTGGTAAAGGTGGTAGCGGCCTTGGGCTACATATCTGCTACAACATGGTGAGCTCGGTGTTGGGCGGCAGCATTACGGTCGATAGCACGATGGGTCAGGGCGCGCGCTTTACCATCATTTTGCCCAAGGTCGCACCTATGCCGGACGGGTAAAAAGTCAAGACGGCATTCGGCATTCCCGCCATCGTCTCATGAGTAGCAATGCGCTCCCGCGAGCAAATTTGATCTAGGACAAATTTTATCCCCCAAAAGAACTAGGCCTGACTAGCTTGGGGGAGAATGGTGTCGCTGTTCAATTGCACGCACAATGAGGGTATGAAAAGCCTATCTCTCCCAGATGCCGTGAAGCGCAATGCAGTTGCATTGAGCGCTGCCAACTTAGATGCACCCGCGCTCGCACCTGAGGCAAAGTTAATCGACCGCTTTGGCCGTCAGTTAAACTATCTGCGCGTATCGGTCACTGATAAGTGCGACTTGCGCTGTAGTTATTGCATGCCAGCCGGATTTACGGGCTTTGAGGAACCAGAGAATTGGCTCAATTTTGCTGAGATTGAACGCGTGGTCGCGGCCTTTGCCCGCATGGGCGTGGGGCGCGTCCGTTTGACGGGCGGTGAGCCACTATTGCGGCGTCATCTGCCCAATTTGGTCGAAGGGCTTGCGCGGCTACCAGGGATACAAGACATTTCCTTATCGACCAATGCGACCCAGTTGCATAAGCATGCCGAACAGTTGGCAGGGGCGGGCGTGAAGCGTATTAACGTGAGTTTGGATAGTTTGGATAAAGCCTGCATGCAAAGCATTACCGGGCGTGATAGTTTCTCCAGCATTATGGCCGGCTTGCAAGCCGGTAAACGTGCGGGATTTGCGCCGATTAAGCTCAATATGGTGGTGATGGCAGGTATCAATGACCACGAAGTGCAAAGAATGGCGGAATTTTGTTTTAACGAAGGTTTCATTCTGCGCTTGATCGAAGCGATGCCTATGGGGATCACGGGACAAAATAGCCAGTATCGTGATCTGGGACCGATTCGTGATGAGCTCGTAAAGAAATTTGATTTAATCCCCGCAGCAGAAGAGTTGGGCGGCGGTCCCGCTAGGTATTGGCGCAGTCGGGATGGTGGCGCGACGGTGGGATTTATTTCCCCCATCAGTCAACATTTTTGTGCGACCTGTAATCGCGTGCGCTTGGCGGTGGACGGTACTTTGTACATGTGCCTGGGACAAGACGAAAAATTTGAACTGCGCCCCTTACTGCGCGCAGGCATTAGTGATGAAGAATTGGCGTTGGCGATTCGGCAAGCGATAGAGCTCAAGCCAGAGCGACATGAGTTCACCACCCAAAAACACAAAATTATTCGCTTTATGTCGCAGACGGGCGGATAAAAAACCATGTGGAGAATGCAATGGAAGTGCGAAATATTCACCAATTTATTGAAGGGTTTCAACGATTTCAGAATAAATACTTTTCTGGCGCAACCCCCTTGTATGACAAACTCAATAACGGTCAAAATCCTACGACTTTATTGATAGGATGTTGTGATTCACGGGTTGATCCTGCGCTCTTATTAGATTGCGATCCGGGTGATATTTTTGTGATACGCAATGTGGCGAATCTGGTGCCACCTTGCAATGAGTCTGGCAATCAACAAGGTGTTAGCGCCGCGATACAGTTCGCCGTCGAGGCCTTGAATGTGACGCGCATTATTGTGATGGGACACGAAAAATGTGGCGGCATTCGTGCTTTAATGCAGGGCTATCAACCAAGTCGAAAAATCGATTTTATCGGACGCTGGATGCGTATCGTGGAGCCCGTTAAACAACAAGTGTTGAGCCAGTTGGCGACTTGTTCGGTAGCGGTACAAAACCGTGCTTGCGAACTCGGTGCCATTATTTTGTCTTTAAATAATTTGCGCAGTTTTCCTTGGGTTGCCGAACGAGAAGCACGCGGTCAGATCGCTTTACATGGCTGGTATTTTGATATGACGAACGGCGCCTTGCTCGCTTACTCTGATCGCACCGATAGTTTTTTGCCCATGGTCTGTCCTTTAGGTGTGCCGCACCGCGCTGGTGAACATAAGAATGAACAAAATCCCGAGGCAGCATCGATCGACATGGCATTTGATAATATGCTGTCCGCTTCTAATGAATTGCTAACTAGTTCCTAATAGGGCTTACGCAAAATTGGCCCAGCTAGGCGTGCCGACAAAGACAGTGCTTGAGCACGGCGAGGCGGCAACAACGGGGCTGGGGCGGTTTTGCGTACGTCCTATCTAACTAATTTCTAACCTATGGGGAATAGCACCATGTACCTGATTCAAGCTAGTTGATATGAGCTCAGCCAATGTCGCATCAACGATCGCACTGCCTATGGGCAAGCGCCTGACTTTTCGTATTCTCGTGACGACTGTGGTCGGTCTCGCCTTGACCTTGGCGGCCATTGGCTACACCTTATTGCTGTCTTGGCAGTTAGAGGGCGGCGGTGCTGCGATTAACGAGGCGGGTAGTCTGAGGATGCGATCTTATCGCATGGCGATGATGTTGGAGCAAGCACCGAGCAAGGGTATCGTCGAGAAGGAGTTGGCAGAATTTAACCGTACCTTGGCCGAGCTACAGGCAGGTGACCCTAAACGTCCTTTGTTTTTGCCGCAGACTTTGCTGATTCGCGAACAAATGCAAAAAGTGCAGGACGAATGGCTGCGCAGTATTCAAATTAATGCGCAAGCTGTCTTGCACGAAACCGATCCCGATGCTCGGCGTGCTGCGCTCAGTCAATATGAACAAGCCTTGCCACTATTTGTACAAAACATCAATCAATTAGTGATCTTGGTCGAGGTGGAGTTGGCCGAAAAAACCACTTGGCTAAGGCTCTGTCAAACGGCCTTGATCTTCATGTCACTCGCTGCCAGTGTCGCCTTATTATATCTGCTTTATCTCTGGATAGTCGGCCCAGTGACGCGTATGCAAGCCGGTATTGCTAGGATGAGCAAAGATGATTTGAGCGTGCGTTTGCCGATAGAGACCGAAGACGAATTCGGCGTATTGGCGCAAGCATTTAATCAGATGGCAGATCATGTACAAAGCGTGCATCACACTTTAGAAGCACGAGTTTTAGAAAAAACCGCCAAACTGCAGGCGCAAAATCTGGAGATGAGTACCTTGTACGAAATCGCCGGCTTTTTATCAGGCCCACACGCAATCGAAGAATTATGTCGCGGCTTTTTGCATAGAATTATGCAGCGCATACAAGCCGATGGCGGCACTGTGCGCATCCTCGATGCACAAAACGATAACATGCATATCACCGTGCACGAAGGTATTTCTGAAAAAATGATAGAAGAAGAGCACTGCATCAAGAAGGATGATTGCCTATGTGGTGCGACGGTACAGCAGGGCATAATTTTGGTCAAAGATTTTCGCCTCTTGGACCAACAAAAACGCTATCGATGTCAGGAAGAAGGTTATGTGTCTTTGGCGGTCTTTCAGATTTTGGTACGTGAGCAAGTGATCGGTAGTTTCTCGCTACACTTTTCTAAAGAACGTGTGATCGTGAGTGAAGAACGACGGTTGTTAGAAATCTTGGGAAAAAATTTAGGCTCGGCGATAGAGAATCAACGTTTAATCGCCAAAGAAAAAGAGTTTGCCGTCTCGCAAGAGCGCAATTTATTAGCGCAAGGTCTGCATGACAGCATTGCACAGGGCTTAAATTTTTTGAACCTGCAAGTGCAAATGTTAGAGGATTCCTTGAAACGAGATGATGTCGATGAAATTCGCGATATCGCGCCGCTATTGCGCGCGGGTGTGCAAGAAAGCTATGAAGATGTGCGCGAGCTTTTATTGAATTTTCGCACACGCTTACAGGACAGTAATCTGGAATCAGAGATGCGCAACGTGGTCGCCAAATTTCAACGTCAAACTGGCGTGCATGGTGCAATACACTTTGCCGGCAATGGCGCGCCGCTAGCCCCAGAGCAGCAATTGCAGGTTCTATTTATCTTGCAGGAAGCCTTATCGAATGTGCGTAAGCATGCGCAGGCCAGTAGTGTGTTGGTGCAAATTGATAATGGGCGTGATTTTATGATGACCGTGCAGGATGATGGTTTGGGATTTGACATGAATACCGTTGCCGAAAAAGGGGAGGGCCATGTTGGCCTAAGAATTATGAAAGAGCGTGCCGAGCGCTTGGCAGCACAATTCGATATCAAAAGCCTACCGGATCAAGGCACCACGATTTCCTTGCATCTATTGCGGCAAGAACGCTTAGTGGCTTGAAGTCCTTGCGTTTTTTCTAGGCCCCCTAAAAAATAAAGAAAGTAGAGACATGAGTATTCGTATTTTATTGGTCGACGACCATAGTTTGTTTCGTAGTGGCATACGCTTGTTATTGCAACGCAATCCTGAATTTGAGATCGTAGGCGAGGCTGCTGATGGCTTAGAAGGGGTGAAGCGCGCCAAGCAATTAAAACCCGATGTGGTTTTGATGGATTTAAATATGGCGGGTCTGTCAGGCTTAGAAGCGATGCAATTGATCCTTGAGGATTTGCCAGACACGGCGGTCTTGATGTTAACCGTTTCGGAAGAAGCGGAGGATTTAAGCACCGCGCTAAAAAACGGCGCACGCGGCTATTTACTAAAAAATATTGAAGCAGACTATTTGACGCAATCAATCAAGCGCGCTGCTGCGGGTGAACCGGTGATTGCCGAGTCCATGACCGCCAAATTGGTCATGCAATTTCGCTCTGGCAATAACTTAAACACGACCCCAGAGCGTGAGAAATTAACGCCACGCGAACGTGAGACCATGGTGTGCCTAGCACGAGGTGAAAGCAACAAAGAAATCGCTCGCAATCTTGATGTGGCCGAGAGCACCGTTAAAATTCACGTGCAGAATATTTTAAAAAAATTAAATCTCACCAGCCGTGTACAGATTGCCGTGTATGCGGTAGAACATGGTATGGATAAGCATTAGCACCCAGCATCGAACTGCGACCCTTGGTCGTTTGCACTGAGGATCTACTCCTATTGGCGTATAGTCGCGCCGTGCCGCACCTCTTACACTTCCTTCCTACTTGGCTAGAATCGGGGAGACATAATGAGTAAGATTAATTTAGATGGCCTTTTGTTGAATCAAGCGTTATTTCGCCCTATTTCACCTTTTGAGTTAGAAAGCTTGAAAAAAGAGGTGGTGAAGTTGGAATTGGACAAAGGCCTGAGCTTATTTCAAAAAGGCGACATGGCAGATGGCTGCTTTATTTTGGTTTATGGCATGATCAAACTGGCCGTGCCCGCCTCGAATGGCAGCGATAAGATCGTTGAATTGATACGGCCTGGGCAGTGCTTTGGTGAAGCTATGCTATTCCTCGAAGAGCCTTATCCTTTTTATGCAGAAGCGCTAGAGCCTTCACTGCTACTGCGCTTACCCAAGAATGCGCTCTTTAAATTACTCGAACAATCGCCGGCAATTGCACGTCAAATGATGACGGGCTTATCCTATCGCCTATTAGGATTTATTCGTAATGTCGAGCGCCATGCATCCCATAATGCGATGCAACGCGTGGTTGACTATCTGGTGCAGACCGCCGTCGCGCAAGAGAGCAATGACTTTCGTTTGGAGCTAAAGAAAAATGTGGTGGCGTCTTTGCTCAATCTAACGCCAGAAACCTTCTCACGTATGTTGCACCACTTGAGTGAGCTAGGTTTAATCACGGTGAGCGCATCGCGGATCACGATTAGCTCCTTATCGTCTTTAAAAGACTATTCACAAATCCAAAGCGAATCGGACGCCGTCAAAGTGAAAGGCGCTGATCACAGCGCTAGCCAGAATCTCTCTAGTTCTTTTGGCTAGGGCCTCCCTCCTTTTGCTGGTGCAGCGGCACCCATACGAAGAATTTTCAAACTCGCGCTAAATTTGTATGCTGTCTTCATGGCTAAGGGCGCCTCAGTTTCAATCGCAATGTCGATGCTGTTACTAGGGCGTGCTCAGCAAACTTTGAATTTTATAGGGAGCATAAAATGAGTCATGTACTGACCCGTTGGGAACCGGAAGATAGTAAATTTTGGAGCAAAGAAGGTAGTGGTGTGGCGAATCGCAATTTGTGGATTTCTATTCCTTGTCTGATGCTAGCTTTTTCAGTATGGATGCTATGGAGTGTGGTGGCGGCTAATTTGGATAAGGCTGGCTTTAAATTTACTAAGGATCAGCTGTTTTTCCTGACCGCCTTACCTGCGCTCTCAGGTGCCACTTTGCGTATTTTTTATTCCTTCTTAGTGCCAGTATTTGGTGGGCGTCGCTTCACTGCCATCTCGACGGCGAGTTTGTTGATACCGGCGATTGGTATGGGCTTTGCGCTACAAGATCCGACCACTAGTTATTCCACTTTATTGATACTCGCTTTATTGTGCGGCTTGGGCGGTGGTAACTTTAGCTCTAGCATGGCGAACATTAGTTTCTTCTTCCCTAAATCCCGCAAAGGCTATGCCACGGGGATGAATGCAGGGATCGGCAATCTCGGGGTCTCGGTGGTGCAGTTTGTCGCGCCTTTGGTGATCTCGTCGGCCGTGTTTGGTGCCGCTATTTCGGGTGATGGCTTTTTGTACCATAACATCAAAACCAATACGGATAAGGTTTTTTGGTTGGCGAATGCAGGCTTTATTTGGGTGCCATTCATCGTCGTGGCGACCATTGCTGCGTGGTTTGGCATGAACGATATCGCATCGGCGAAAGCGTCTTTTTCTGATCAAGCGATTATTTTTAAACGCAAACATAATTGGTTGATGTGCTGGTTGTATATCGGCACCTTTGGTTCCTTCATCGGTTTTTCTGCGGCCTTTGCGATGTTGATCAAAGCGCAGTTTCCTGAGGTTGATGTGGCGAAATTCGCTTTCCTTGGGCCTTTGGCTGGCGCTTTGGCGCGTCCTGTTGGTGGCATCTTGGCGGATAAATTAGGCGGTGCACGATTGACATTTTGGGTGTTTGGTGCGATGGCAGCGATGATTGCATTTGGCATTTTACCTGCCTTGCATGCCCACCAATTTGGCGTGTTTTTGTTTTCCTTCATCGGTATGTTTATTTTGACAGGATTGGGCAATGGCTCCACATTTTGCATGATCCCGATTATTTTTCAAACCGAAAGAGAACGTGCCAGCGCAGGCAAGGGCGAAGCAGCGATCAAACAATCTCGTTTAGATGCGGCCAAAGAATCTGCTGCGGTATTAGGATTCTCCGGTGCAATCGGCGCGTATGGTGGCTTTTTTATCCCCCAAGGCTTCGGCACCTCAATCAAAATCACCGGCGCACCGGATATGGCTTTGTACACTTTCATCGTTTTTTATGTAAGCTGCATGATCATTACATGGTGGTTCTATTCTCGTAAAAATGCTGAGATGCCTTGCTAAGTTGTTTGATTTTAAAGAGCGCGACTTGGTAAAAAAAGCCCCGACAAATGAGCGGGGCTTTTTGGTTCTACCGACTGTTAAATGTTAACGGGCCCTAGTCACTGAGCGCAACTTTAGCGGCTTCTTCTGGCGATAAACCATCATAAAATTGATCGGTCAAAAATTCGATTTCCTCTTCGATAAATTCTTGTGCCTGCGCTTGGGTTGCGCCACCTTTGACTAAATATCCTTCGACTTCTATGCACCAATTAATGACCGCCATGGTTTCTTCGTCGAGCTCTTCATTTTTCTTTGCCATGATGTTTCCTTGTGTTGGGAGAATTGTTGGGGGAGCTTGGGTTTGAATTACGCGTTTTTGCTTGTATTATCATATCAGTACCTAGGCCTAGCCGTTCATATTTAGCGTGCACTCAGGGATTAACAATACAGCTTGGTGGTCATGTGATTGAACTTGGGCGTGGAGTGATAAACTTAGCGACAGTATTGAACCCAGATTTTCCATTAGACGCACCTGCGTTGCTATTGGTGTGCTGACGGCGCATTTTTGGCCATTTTTGCTGCTCTTCGTTGTCAATAGCTCGCTATTGACGCCTCATTCGCAACAAAACTGTCTCAAAAAGTGCATCCGTCATCATCACAAATCCTAATGGAAAATCTGGGTTGAATCGAACTTTATGTGAAAAGAATAAGAGCCAATGACGATAGAAAAGAAACCCTTGCTAAGCGTAGCAGTAGCTTTACACACTTTATTGGACGCGGTGCGTCCCATCAAAGATGTCGAGCAGGTCGCCACCTTGGCGGCCAATGGGCGCATCTTAGCGCAGGCACAGAGCGCACGGATTCATGTGCCGCCCATGGACAATACACAAATGGATGGTTATGCGGTTAGGGCTGCTGATTGCCTGAGCGGTAGTGCGCGCTTAAGAGTGTCGCAACGGATACCGGCCGGTGTGCTAGGTCGCCAACTTGAGCCTGGTACCGCCGCCCGTATTTTTACCGGAGCCTTTATTCCAGACGGCGCGGACGCTGTGGTGATGCAAGAACAATGTCGTGTCGAGCAAGAGGGAGACGAGACCTATGTCATCGTGGAGCATGTGCCGACCAGCGGCGAATGGATACGACGACAAGGTGAAGATATTCGCGCCGGTGCTGAGATTTTAAGTGTAGGCACACGCTTGCGCGCGCAGGAGTTAGGTTTGGCCGCCTCGGTCGGTTTAGCTGATTTACCGGTATTGCGTGCGCTACGGGTCGCGGTGTTTTTTACGGGGGATGAATTAACGATGCCGGGTGAAGCCTTGAAGCCCGGTGCGATCTATAATTCAAATCGGTTTTTACTTACCGGACTTTTGCAAAACCTAGGCTGCCAGATTACGGATTACGGCATCGTGCCCGATAGTTTGGCGGCGACACGCGCCACTTTGCGTGCAGCCGCACAGCAGCATGATTTGATTATCACCTCGGGTGGCGTCTCGGTGGGGGAAGAAGATCACATACGGCCAGCAGTCGCCGCCGAGGGACGCATCAATATGTGGCAGATCGCGGTCAAGCCGGGTAAACCCTTGGCATTTGGCGAAGTGCGAAGGGCAGGCATTGATGTTGAATCAAAAGACAGCGTGAATGCTGAAGACTGTGCCTTTTTTCTAGGGCTACCAGGCAATCCGGTATCGAGCTTCGTGACTTTTTTACTCTTTGTGCGCCCCTTTATTTTGAGGATGCAAGGGGTACAAGATGTTGCGCCCGCGGCTTATGCTATGCGCGCTGACTTTGCGTTAAAGAAAGCAGATAGACGCAATGAATTTTTGCGCGCCAAAATCAATCCGCAAGGTGGGTTGGATTTGTTTCCCAACCAGAGCTCGGGTGTGTTGACCTCGACAGTGTGGGGCGATGGCTTGATCGATTTACCAGCGGGAGCTACCATCCAACATGGCGAGCTCGTCAAATTTATTCCGTTCAGTGCGGTGTTGCATTGATCTTAATTTCAAATCAAACTCAAACTCAAAGATGAAAATTCAATTACGTTTTTTCGCGAGTGTACGCGAAAAATTAGGGAGTTCTGGCGAGCTAGTCGAGCTCGATGCCGCGATCACGCAGGCCAGTCAAGTCCGTGCTTTGCTAGTCGCCCGTGGCGGCGTGTGGGCCGAGGTGCTCGCCTCAGATCGTGCGCTACGCATGGCGTATAATCAGCAGATGATTCATGGCGATATGCCCCTGCAGGACGGTGGTGAACTCGCCTTTTTTCCACCCGTGACAGGCGGTTAGGAATGACTATGTTGATTTCAGTACAGACGGATGATTTTGACCTCAGCACCGAGCTTGCTAAACTGCGCGCTGGTAATCCCGCGATAGGTGCGGTGGTGAGTTTTGTGGGACTAGTCCGCGACTTAAACGAAGGGCAGCAAGTGAGCGCGATGGCGCTAGAGCACTATCCCGGCATGACAGAAAAATCCTTAACGATGATCGCAACGCAGGCGACTCAGCGTTGGAATTTAATTGATTGCTTGATCATCCATCGCGTCGGGGCCTTACACGCCTTAGATCAAATCGTCTTAGTCGCCGCCGCCAGCGCACATCGCGGTGAGGCCTTTGCTGCTTGCGAATTTATGATGGATTATTTAAAAACGGAAGCGCCGTTTTGGAAAAAAGAAACTACCCCAGCCGGTGAACGCTGGGTGGATGCGCGTGTGACGGATGAGACCGCCATGCGTAAATGGCAGCTTGCCCCGGAATCGAATTAATCATGAATGCTTTTGCCTTTATTGCCGTTGGCGTAGGTGCCGCATTCGGTGCCTGCCTGCGTTGGATGTTGGGGCTGTGGCTTAATGCATTGTTGCCGCATTTGGTTTTAGGAACTTTGCTGGCGAATTTAGGCGGCGGCTATTTGATCGGTATTTGTGTGGGTTTTTTTTCCGCTAATCCACAATTGTCACCCGAATGGAAGCTATTCATCGTCACGGGTTTTCTCGGCGGTTTAACCACGTTTTCGACCTTCTCGGCCGAGTCCATGAGCTTATTGCAAAAAGGAGAGTGGATGTGGGCATTCGGCCATAGCGCGCTGCATTTACTCGGCTCCATCTTGTGCTGTTTCGCCGGATTTGCCACTTGGCGTTTTCTTCAATCACTCTAAAATAAAACCAGACTATGTCAGAAAATACTTTGATGTTTCCCGCCATTGAGCCGCACCGCCAAGGCATGTTAGAAGTCGATGCCTTGCATACTTTGTACTGGGAAGAATGCGGTAATCCAGAGGGACAGCCAGTCTTGTTCTTGCATGGCGGCCCCGGCGGCGGTACTTCGCCTACGCACAGACGTTTTTTCGATCCCGTACATTATCGTATCGTGCTATTCGACCAACGCGGTGCTGGTAAATCAACTCCGCTAGGCGAATACCGCAATAACACCACAGCGCTGTTGATCGAAGACATAGAAAAAATTCGTGAGATGCTGGGCATAGAACAATGGCTAGTCTTCGGCGGCTCATGGGGTTCGACCTTGGCCTTGGCCTATGGTGAAGAACATCCCGTGCGTTGTTTAGGCTTTGTCTTGCGCGGTATCTTTTTGTGTACCAAAGCCGAAGTGGATTGGTTCGTGAATGGGATCAATCATTTTTATCCCGAAGTCCATCAACGCTTTGCCGAAGCGATTCCGCATGCAGAACGCGGCAATTTACTCCAAGCCTACGTCAAGCGATTGTTTGATGAAGATCCTGCGATCTATAAAGAAGCCGCTCGCAATTGGAGTCGCTACGAAGGCTCCTGCTTATTTTTAGAGCCACAAGCACAAGCGATTGAAGACTTTGAATCAGATGAAGTCAGTCTAGGCATCGGTCGTCTAGAAGCCCATTACATGCTCAATGGCGCCTTCATGGACGAAGATCAATTGATCAAAAACATTCACAAAATCCGCCATCTACCGGCAGTGATCATACAAGGCCGTTACGACGTCATTTGCCCACCTGTCTCCGCCTATCGACTACATCAAGCCTGGCCGACTGCCAAGTTACACCTGATCGCGGATGCCGGACACGCGGCTATGGAGCCGGGTATTGCGAGGGAGTTAGTGCGGGCGACTGAACAATTTAAGGACTTTGGAAAGTTTTTGTGATGGCTTGATGGGGAAATTGTTTAAGCATAGTTCAAAACTCCTCAACGCCTAGGAACGAAGACGCTGAGGAGCGCGGAGAAAAAAGTCTGGCTCTATTGACTCCCCAGACCCCATTGATTCAGAACTGGCCATACACTGTTCGAATTGGCTACAAAAATTACTTCCAATACTCGGTGATTTTTGATACTTTTTCGCCCTTAAATTCAAACACCGAAAGATGAATTTTTCCAGACTTATTTTCTAGGCGCTCAACGGCCGCACCGTTTAGCCCGCTAATGACCCTCAAAATTTTATAACGTCCTTCCTCTAAATTATACCGACCTACTTTCTGTATTCTAAGAGTATTCCCCAGCAATGTTTCGCGCGAGTAGTTGCCTCCGTAGGCAGCATGCGCATAAGTGAAATCATCCGTATATAGCGCAAAAAGTGCTTCGACATCTTGCACAGTCGAAGCGCGCATCATGACCTTGTTTTGCGCAAGATTCACTTTCTCGATAAGCGCCTCAATTTGCACCCCAGACACATCACGCGTCTCTTGTGCAGTTGCTAGGCACGAAAAGCTGAACACCAAAACTGCGAATAAGCATTTCATCTTTAATCTCCAAAAAATAAAACGAAAACACCAATAAGAAATCTTTAGTTGACCGATGCTGACTAAAATTTCAATTGCTTACGCCCATGGATCAATTCATGCCTATGACTACTGCTCAAGTAGCAAAGTTCCAAGTTTTGTAGGGGAGTCTATTTAAGTAGTTCTAACCCTCCAGATTTATAAAACAGGAGACCGGAAATATCTTTTCTGAATGGCAATAACGCGGGCTTTGGCTATAGTTCATGTTCATTATTAACTTTTGATGAGATTTCTTGGTTTTTCTTTACTTTCGCCGCTTCCTGTTATTCGCGATAGTCCCGATTTACAATTTCCTTTGGAATGAAAAAATGCATAAATTTTTCTTGTCGATTTTCTTTTACTTACATCGCATTGCAAGCCTTAAAAATGCGATTAAGAAAGTATTGTTACTGCTCGTGCTATCGGTCTCGTCACCGCTCTTTGCTCAGCAAACGGCCAATATTTCTAGCTTTCATCGACTTTTGATCTTCAACGAAAAGAGTGAGTTAATGCTAGTCCGAATCAAAGATTCAGACCGCTGGGTCACGCCAGGCTGGTATCAGGATGAGAAATTGACAATCAGGCAGGGATTGGAGCAGTTGGCAGAGTCGTACGGTGTGAAGATTTCTTCGCCTCTTTTGAGAGGCGTCTTTACACTCAAAGATGGGCAAAGTCGTGTCATCTCAACCAGGCATATTTATTCGACCAGCATAACAAGTGGAAAGCTCGAAGCCCCAGCTTTGATCGGAGAGATTAAATGGCTTCCAGTGCAAGAGGCGGCTGAACTAGTCACTTACCCACATATTTCCACCCAATTCATGCAGATCACTAAGTATCCAAATACCCTGTGGGGCGGCACGCAAACCATGCAGTCAGATAGCAACACCAATAAATCCGATACCGTTGATGCGTTTTATCCGCTGGTCGCTATCTCGGGGCGGATCAGATAGTTCGTGCCAGATCAGATAACTCGGGCGGATGAAATTAAATTTCAATAGTTGAATTTGATTTCATCTTACCCGAGTCATTTCATCAGTATTAGTAGGCGCATGCAGCTTGCCTAAACCAATTTTAGTCTAGCCAAAAATGCCCGACAGAATAGGTCTTGGCTTTGCCCGCCACCATCACTCTTTCACCTTTGTTCTCACAATAGAGCTGGCCTCCTCGTTCTGATAGCTGGCGGGCGAAAAGTTTTTCTTTTCCTAGTCTGGCTGACCAAAACGGAATGAGTGAGCAATGGGAGGAGCCGGTGACGGGATCTTCAAGAATGGATGACTGCGCGGTAAAGTATCTCGACACAAAATCACTGTCACTTCCTACCGCTGTCACCACCAGGCCACCCGGATCGAGATTGATGAGGTCAAAAATGGATCTTTCGATTTGGATGTTTTTGATGTCGTCCTCAGACTCGTAAACCAGCACATAGTCTCTCGATTTGTAGACTTCCTTAGGCTGTCTATTGAGCGCTTGGCTGATAAGATCTGGAAGCGTGGACACCTCGGGCATTCTCGATGGAAAATCCATGTAATAAAAGCCGTCTTTGACATCGACGATGAGTTCACCGCTTTTGGTTTTAAAAATGATTCTGTCGTTCTGATAATTCAAGATGGAAACCAAGCAATGCGCCGTGGCAAGCGTCGCATGTCCACATAAGTCCATTTCTATTTCAGGCGTGAACCATCGCAGATGTATGCTGTGCCCATTGTCGATAAAGAAAGCGGTCTCCGCTACGGCATTTTCACGGGCGATGTTTAAAAGAATGTCATCGGGCAACCAGTTTTTTAGCGGCACAACGCAGGCAGGATTTCCATGGAAAGTTACTTCTGTAAAGGCATCTATTTGGAATAATTCTAGCTTCATGAGGGATAAGATTTGTGTAGGAAAGGAGGGGTGAAAAATTTAAGTTTTGCGTATTGGTGAGGCGCTGGCAAAGCAAGCCTAGCTAGCTGAGGAAATTTTTCCTCGCCCCTGTACGATCAATGACTGCGCCGCTTTGATTGCACCTAAGCGCTCTTTTAAATACTGGCTAAGTCTTGGTTGCTGCGAGAACGCGATGTTGAAGCGGATGTAGCGATTTGATGCATCACTGGCTGAAAAAGCAGCGCCGCGCATTAAGAGAATTTTGTGACGATAGGCGTCTTGTACTAAAACATCTATATCGATACCGTCTGGCAATGTTCCCCATAAAAACATGCCCGCTTCACCTACATGCTCGAAGCGGATTCCGGCTTCGGTCAATTGAAGCAAACTCTGATTGCGTGCGGTCGTCATTTTGCGCTGTAAGCGATCTAAATGTTTACGCCAATTGCCGGCCTTGAGCACCTCTAAGAGCACAAATTCATTCAAGGCTGGCGTGGTGAGTATTGAATAGATTTTGCTGCGCATTAAAATTTTGAGTAGCGCGGGTTCGGCAGCGATGTAGCCCATGCGCAGGGCAGGGCTCATGGCTTTGCAAAAGCTGGAATAATAAATCACGCCATCCAACCCCGAGAGCGCGGCTAGACGGGTTGCGTGGCCAGGTAAAAAATGACCATGCACATCGTCTTCGGCAATTAATAAGTCGTATTGCTTCGCCAGCATTAGGACCTTATGCAGATTGGCTGCACTGCTGCTCCAGCCAGTTGGGCTATGCAAAGCGGTCTGTACAAAGAGCAGTCTAGGGCTATGCAATTTGCAGGCCTGTTCTAATTCAGCCAGATCTAAACCGTCGGGGCGACGCGTGATAGGAACCAGTCGCACGCCATACTGTAGCAGTTTGCTGAACATCAAAAAATAACCAGGATCTTCGACCAAGACCGTATCACCAGCTTGTAGAAAACTGCGAAAAATTAAGTCAATCGCATGCGTACCGCCAAAGCAAGTCAATAATTTTCCCGCGTCGATATGCACACCCATCCCGCGCATGAGCATGGCAATTTGCTCGCGCAATTCTGGCAAGCCCTGAGGTGGACAACGTGACGCCATGCCGGCCGAACTATTGGCCAAAGCGCGTTGTACTATCGAAGCGGGTATGGCATCTTGTAGCCACGTTGGCGGCAGTGCGCCACTACTGGCTAGCAAGACGCCGGCACGTTGATCATTGGATTGCTGCGCTAGCCACACGGGCTCTTGTTCATCGCCCGCTTCCAAGCTGATAACGTCGGGCATCGTCTGCGCTGTATCGTGTGCCGAGTTGACGAAGAAACCGGCGGTGCCCTGCGAGCTGATCACGCCTGCTGCCACCAAACGATCATAGGCCACCACCACGGTATTGGTACTCACGCCAAGCTCGGTTGCCAAGGTCCGTATCGACATCAATTTTGCTCCCGCAGGCAGGGTTCGACTTTCTATCATTGCTCGAAAATGATTTTCGATTTGTTGTGATAGCGCGATAGGGGAGGTGCGGTCGAGTGTGAACATGGTGCAAGTTTATCGTGATTTGTCGCGCTTGGGCGTATTCAATTGCTTAGTTGAGATAGGGCGAAATAGTCGCAAAGGCATGGTTAACGTAGCGCTCTTTCTCACCGACTGGCGCCACATAATGCGGCGCCTCTCGTGCCTCATTCTCGCCAATTAATCTTGCAATGAGCCAAGCAGCGAGATAAGGCGATGCCATACAACCGCCGGCTGTCGCTATCGATTGGCGCGCATAGAAAGCTTGATTCAACACTTCAACACCCGCCTCAAGCACCCAAGGTTTTGTGATCAAATCAGTACACGCCGGAATATTGTGCATTAGCCCCAATTTTGCCAAGATCAAAGCCCCAGAACATTGCGCCGCAATCAGCTGGCGAGATGGGTCTAACGGTAATTGCTGCATGATATCAGCATCGTTGATTACCTCCCGCGTTTTCATACTACTGCCTATCCACACTGCATCGGCGCTGCTAAGGTCTGCAAGACGACTTTGCGCCTGTATCGTCACGCCATTCATTGACGTCACACTCGCTTCCGGACAACAAATACTCACGCGCCAATTGGGCAGTTTGATACGATTTAAAATACCAAGGGCGATGAACGAATCAAGTTCGTTAAATCCTTGGAAAGTGACGATCGCAATATGCATAGTAATCTTTAGTGAATGATGAAATAGTTGAAATGCGCTTCGACTTAATTTAACGCAAAAATAGCAAAGCCAATACCAATAAGCTAGTCGCCATGCTCAAATTAAAAACGCGACGCTTGATGGGATCTTTTAAGTAGCGGCGGATAGCGACGCCAAATAGTGTCCACATCAAGTTGCAAGGCGCGCCCACCAAAGCACCCGTCACTGCCACTAAAATAGCACCTGCCAAAGTGCCCAGTCCACTAGGCATAAACACCGATGCAAGCGTCACCGCTTTGACCCAGCTCTTGGGATTAAGCGCTTGAAAAATTAGTGCTTCGCTAAAACGCACTTGCTGCATCGTATTCCCCTCAGTAACGCTGGCACCACTTAGTTTCCACGCTAAGTACAGTAAATAGACCGCACCTGCAATTCGCAAACTGTTCTGCAATTGTGGGTAAGCCATAAACACACTACCGAGTCCGATGCAGCTCAAGATGGTTTGTGCGAACACGCCCGATTGTATTCCCAATATCACCGGCACAGCACCGCGATAACCAAAATTAGCGCCCGTGGTCGCCAGCATGACATTGTTCGGTCCTGGCGTGGCAGACATCACAAAACAATAAGTCACCATAGGCATTAAATCGGTCAATAGGGACACAGGTAGTCGCTGCATGATAAGCATTCGTGATTGTCGAAGTCATGCCAGTCTAAGATCGCTGAGATCGGCACACAAGGCACAAGAGTCGTACAGCTAAGGGGCGCTGTATCAGTCGCACGAGTAATACAGTGACATTAGCCAGCTATCGATGCATGGACTAAAAATCCAATTGACCACAATTTAAGGATTTTTGATCAGATGAAATTAAGTTCTCTTGGTAGAAATTTAATTTCATCTGACCCTTGCTTATTCCAGCGCGCAGAAAAATTGCTTGTCCGATTTCAGCCAGCCATTCTTTAGTTGCGCACTTAAAATTCCCACTTCGTCAAAAAAATAATCAAAGAAAAAAATGTCTATGCCGACTTCTTATCAAATCCTTCCAATTAAATCGACTTTTCTGCAGCGTGCCCGCGAGCATGCTACGGATGATTTAGGTCAGACGGTGGAGCGTGTACTTGCAAAAGGTGGTGAACCTTGTCGTGATGTCTTGCGACGAGCTGAACCTGGGGAGGAATTGATCCTCGCCAGCTATTGCCCCTTTGAAATTGATAGCCCTTACAAAGAGTATGGGCCGGTGTTTATTCTGCCGCATGCCGATCAACCGTCCTCCCCTGTAAATCGCTTGCCAGTAAATGGAACTAACGCCTACTTTGGCATGCAATTTGTATTGCGAGCCTATTCTGCATCAGAACGTATCCTTGATGCTTGTCTATCTTCGCCTGAACAATGCGAGGCGGATATTCACCGCTTCTTTCGCAATCGAGAGATTACCTTCATCTTAGGGCCTGTTAATAATTAAATCGGGAGTGCGAATGCGGAAAAACGGGCACAGGGCTAGGCGTCAAGGCGCGCCGCAGTGCGAGCACTGTAAGCGACTTGCAACAACGCCATGTGCCCGTTTTACCCATTCCCGAAGGGTTCAAGCCAAAACGCGCGATGGACAGCGTTGTAGCTCTTGCCGAGGCACCAGCCTCGGCGGCGAACTACGCCTTGCCATCCCACCTTTTGGCTTGAACGCATCTCCCGATTTAATTGTTAACAGGCCCTAGTCAGGTTCACAGCCTATGGCTGTTATGGCTGTCGGATTGAACGCACTGTTGATCTAAAAAAGGCGGAGGCACATTAACTTTTAAATGCCGAGTTTGTAGGCAACTTGATTTTCACACTTACGCTGGACGGGTTTATCGCCAGCGCATGAATTCAATCCTAGTTAAGATGTTTTTGGCAGCCTGAAATGACTTAAATCCCAGCATCGACTTTGTGATTCGCTTGATCGCACGATACAGGTTTAGGACTTCACAAAATGCAAAATCAAGCCAGCGCTATACAGCAGTGTGGCTAAGCCTATGCCAATCAAAGGAATGCGAAACCAAAATAACTTTGCGAGCACGACATACGCCACCAGCATCACCCATCCTAAGGTGAGTAAGAACAGGTCGTGCAACAACAGAGTAGGGTGAAACCAAGCCAGGTAGCCATATGCCAAACCAAATAACATGGCGCCATAGCTATGACTGGCATTAAACCTAGCATCCTCACTTGAACTCGTCCAACTGTGGATTCTAGGATTATTTCAGCCAGCATCCAATGTTGACTAGCTCTGCGCATAGTGACTTTATTGATCGCGTAAAGTACGGATAAAGTGATCAATAATCATTTGCTTGATTTCAGGTGCGGTTTCGCGGCTAAAGGCATGTCCTGTAGCATACGATTTGTGGATGACCGGGTAGGGGAATTTTTTATCTTTGAGATAGGCAACGATATCATTGCTCATCGCGGTACCCGTCCAAATCTGGTCGTTTTCGGCGGACACTAAGAGGATAGGGCCATTGATTTTTTCGAAGCTAAACATCGCTTGTTTGACTTTTTCTTGATCCGAGAGTGCGAGGTGAAAGCGTTCAAGCTGCGTCATCGTTGTGCTATCAGGTAAGCGCAAAGAGGGAATATCTTTGCCTTGGTAAGTCCATGCTGATCTAGCCTTAGTCATCCCGCCCCATGCTACTTTGCTGGGCGTTGTGATCACCACGGACTTGATGCGTTGATCCAGAATCGCCAGTAAGAAACCTGCCTCAGCGCCGCGTGATCCCGTCACGACACCGATTCTTTTTTCATCGATTTGCGCTAGCGTTTGTGCATAGTCGACGGCCTCGATGAAGTATTCCATAGGAATTTGGTCTAGGCTGGCTGGCAGTGAAGGCGCCATTTTGAAATACACGAGGCCAATCACGGCAATGCCGTTTTTAGCCATCATTTCACCATTGGCATCAGGGTGAGCCCAGCTCGGATCGGAACCACCAAAGGCAATTACCACGGGCACCTTGCCTGCGGTTTTTGGTAGATAGAGTTTGGCGACCAAATCCTGATATACCACCATCTTGGTCTCGAATTCCGTGTGTTGCGCCATTGCCTTGTCGCTAGTGAATGCAGCAATGCAAATGACGATTGTCATCATGAAGTGGGTTGAGCGTAGGACGCTAGCGCGAAGACGGTGGTGGATTTTTTTCATATGCCATACGTCTGAATGTCAGAAATTTGGATTTGTACTTACGGTGTAAGTTTAAGATTTTAACGCAAAAAGATCGCTGGCGTGAATTCTCTATGTACTTTCCCCAATTTTTTCTTCATCGCTTAGTTTTTTTAAGTGTCGCTACTTTTAATTTTGGCTGCGTTATCTCGGCGTCGAGAATTTTTTGTATGCCGTCTAAAATAAAAGTGAGACCAAGCTCGAAATCATGTTTGCCATCGTATTGACCACCTGCTACGACCTCCACTAAGGCATAGGAATGCGGATAGCGTTCCCGTGGTAGCATCGGTAAAAATTGCGAGGCGGCTTTTGCATAATCGCCTTCAGGCGTTGGGTAGAGTAGCTTTTGTAAGGTGAAACCATACAAATGGGATTCCATAACGTGGCGTGCTTGATCTGCCACTTGTGGACTGAAACCCGCATGGACAAAGCATCCCTGAATGGCGTTAAAGTGCGCCATTTTGGCACTGCCCACTGCTGGGCGTGAGACTAATAACATGCTGGCCCAAGGATGCTTCATGAGCACGGTATGCGATGAGAGGCAAGCTTGTGCTAACTCTTGGCGCCAATACTTGTCACTATCCGGTCCGCAGTCAGGTAAGTACATTTGCGCGACGACCTCATCCACCATCGCGTCTAATAAGTCTTCTTTATTCTTGACGTGATTGTATAAAGACATAGCTTCAACTTTGAGATTTTCGGCTAACTTACGCATAGAAAGCGCTTCGATACCGACCTCGTCGGCCAGCTTGATTGCCGCTTGGATGACGACATCTCTTGATAGCTTTTGTCTCTCTGTGTTGGCTAATTTTTTCTTTGTGGCCAAAATCAATCTCCTTGACTTACTTACGGTGTAAGTAACATAATCTCGTTTTGAATTTTAGCATACGCTACCTACACAAATCTCGGTTCAATCAATATGAGAGGCAAATCCATGCACGGTCCAAATCCACAAGAAAAACACCCCATGGTGGGCTTCAAACAAGTGTGTTACCTCAAGAATGTGATCAAAAATCCCAATATCCTCGTCGGTGATTACACTTATTACGATGATCCTGATGAATTAGAAAATTTCGAAGAGTCCGTCCTGTATCACTTCCCGTTTATCGGCGATAAGCTCATCATCGGTAAGTTTTGCGCGATCGCGCGCGGCGTCAAATTCATCATGAATGGTGCCAATCATAAGATGTCGGGGATCTCAACTTATCCATTTCAAATCTTTGGTGGTGGCTGGGAAGCCGTCACGCCACAGACCGGGGAATTGCCATACAAAGGTGATACGGTGATCGATCATGATGTTTGGGTAGGCTATGACGCTTTAATTATGCCCGGTGTGCATGTAGGTAGCGGCGCGATCATCTCGTCGCGCTCGGTGGTCGTGGCGGATGTGCCAGCTTACGCGGTCGTCGGCGGCAATCCGGCGCGCGTACTCAAATATCGCTTCGAAGACGCCGAGATTGCCCGCTTACTTGCGACCGCTTGGTGGGATTGGTCTGCAGACAAAATCACCGCGAACTTGAAGCACATCGTCGCTGCCGATATCGATGCCCTTACTAAGGAATAGTATGAAGTATTCTTCATGTCGATTTATGTCGTTAATGTTATGCGCTTTCGTCTTATTGTTTGGTGCTAACGCCAACGCACAAGTGGAAATTCATATGCGTTTGCAAGCAGGTCAAGGCTTGTACTTGGAATACCATGTACCATCGCATTTAACGCAACTGCGCTTTGATAAAGACGGGCCATGGGCACAGAAAATACGCGCAAGTTGGCGTGCCGTCGATGATTGCGCCCGTATCGATGGCGACGAGTTGAAACTTAAACCGCATTGCCGTGTCGCGCGTTTCTTTGTTCCTGCTAGCGTCGATAAAGTGCGTGGCTATCCAGCCGCTTTTCCTATGGCCAAGGCACTCTACGTACACACCAGCAATTATCAGCTGGATTCACATAGTGGCGAGAATCGCTATCTTTTGGTCGCACCTTACTTAGCTTACGAGGGGCAAGTTATGGAGGGAAATGCTCGCTTCACGTCGCCTGCCCAGACCAGTTTTCCGATACTGTTTTCAACGCAGGCCTTGAGTTCCGAGGACGGCGTATTGAGCTATATCGACGAGAGTTTATCGCCAGCGTATGTGGCGCGAATACAAGAAGTTTCACGCGGAACGATACGCTACTTAAGCAAGGCCATGCCTAAGGCGCGCTTTTCGATGCCGATCATCGCTGCTGCCAATGTGCCACATCCTGGTGCCGTGGGCTTTGACGGTGATGCTGGCAATGTCTTGCGCCTAAGTTTATTCAATTGGCCGAGTGACTATACGCCTGAAGGAAAGAAAACGATTAGTGATTTTGTTGGACATGAGTTCAGTCATCGTTTTCAAAAGCGAGATGAAGTCGATATCTATCCCTTGAGCCGGATGATTCATGAAGGCGGCGGTGAATATCTGCGTTGGCATACAGCACTGCAACTAGGGTGGATGACGCAAGAAGAAGCGGCGCTCGACTTGGATGAAGCCCTAAATCGTTGTCTGGCAGGGGTAGAGCAAAAGGCATGGACGGCTTTGTCGAGAGCGACAATCGTCGGTCGTCAACTGGAGTATCGCTGCGGCTTAGCGGCCTATGTATTTGGTTTGGCGGCGCGTAAAAATACCGGGTCGGGCATCACGAATGTGGCGAAATTTTATGCTCATATTCAAGAGGGGGTACGGCCTAGTTTTTTTGACGCGATCGAATGTGGTGAAAGAGTCGATTGTCATCCGCGCTGGTTGCCGCAACTCTTCGAGAGCGCTAGCTCAATGGCCAAAGTTTGGGATGATTTTTTTCAAGAAACAGGTCTTGCTCGCCGTGTAGCGCCGAATCAAGCACAAAAGGACATGATGATCAAGAAGGCTTTTTCTTCCTTGATGATAGAAGACTGTGGTGAGAGCAGTACGTTTGAAGCCAACGATGGTTTGATCATTGATGATCTCAAGTCTTGCAAGCAATTGAAAGCGCAGATGAAGGTGGTCGGCGTAGAAGGGCATGCCATCTTCGGCAATGCGCAGGCTTTACCCGCGCTGCTAAGTCGTTGTCAGCAAAGCGGCCGGGTCACTGTGCAGTTCGCCAGTCACGAGAGTTTACAACTGAGCTGTAAAACGCCGTTTGTTTTAAATAGCGATTTTTATGCAAGCGATATGCGCAAATTGTTGAAGGCCTTACACTGATGTGGTTGAAATAAATTGGACCAAAGGTCGCTACATGAATGATTTTTTCTTCCAAGACTGCATCGAGTCAGATCAAGCATCGTTACTGCTCTCTGCGATTAGTTCTGGTGAAATCGCTGTCGAAGACCGCGATGGTATCGATAGAACACCGCTCATGGTCGCCATTGAGTTTGGCAGATTAGCCTTGGTTCAGTCGCTATTGGCTCTGGGGGCCAACCCAAACAGTAAGTCGAATGACGGCGAGACCTGTCTCTCTCGGTGTATCGACATAAACAGTACAGAATTGGTCGAAGCGTTGCTTGATGCCGGGGCCCATATCGAGCAAATTGGCGCAAACTTTCTCACTCCTTTAG
>CAYXJI010000006.1:0-9136 GCA_964465175.1 uncultured Burkholderiaceae bacterium
TGAAGTAGTGTCTGCCATGATATTAACTTAAGCGCATAAGCCAGTGTGTGGGCGTGACTTCTAGAGGGTAGATGAAGAATGCGATATCGGGTTTGCTGTTCTCTAAATATTTTGAGACCTATCTTTCCAGCGGTAGCGCCATTGAATGCGATCGTATGTAAGTGTGGAAGTGTGCCGATTAAGCTCAGCAAATCATTGTCATCACGCTCACGAATCTGGCTATCGAGACTGCCACGACGTTTTGCCTGAGCAATGACATCCCATAGTCCTATACGGTTTTGTAGAAGTGTTTGTAGACGTGATGGATAATCTTGCTCAACTAGATTAACCGAGATTAATTCCGATAAGAGATGCCAAAATCGATTTTGTGGATGCGCGTAATATTGCTGCTGAGCGAGTGAGACGTCGCCCGGTAGGCTACCTAAAATTAAGATACGTGTATTTTCATCCACCACTGGTGCAAAACTTCGTTTGTTAAGTTCGGCATTGAGCAACTTAGTTTGAGCGGAAGTCGGCATAGGGTAAGTAAATTTTTTTGGTAGATTGATTGCAGCTTCTTTTTTATGTGGATTATATGAGATTTTCCTTATGCCTTTTTTTGTTATGCTGCTTGATGACATCGTCATGAAGGAGGTCAAAGGACAGATTATTTCTCGCGATGCTGGTGCTGGTTGTACGTGGAAACTCGACGAATTTATCGTGTTTTTTGAGCCAAATCTTTCTATTCAGTCGAGAGTGTAGGGTAGGGCAGATTCTATCTGCCCCATGAAACTTGGTTTTATTTAATTTTACTAATCAAGCCAACTGGCAAAGCATCCAACGGACTGCCCCATGATTGCGGTGTCGAATTCAATTCAAATTCTAATTTTCCACCCGCTTGGATTTGTTCCCACGTCAAAAACACTTTCGATTGTGGCTTGCCTTGAAAGCGTGCATGTTGGATGAAGTTGGTTTGTTGTGGGCGGTGATGCTCGGCATTGATATGCAAACTTTTTCCATTCCCTAAATCAATCTGTGCTTGGGCGAATTTGGGTGCATGCAATAAAAAGTCGCCTGTGCCGGGTGTTGATGGATAGATGCCTAAGGCGCTAAAGATATACCACGCCGACATTGTGCCTAGATCATCATTGCCTGTCACACCATTGGGCGCATTGCTGAATAGCGTTTCGGCGGCGCGGGCGACGGTGGTGGTTTTCCAAGCTTGTCCCAGATGAGTGTAGATCCACGGCGCGTGTAAGTCTGGTTCATTATTGGGATTGTAGCGGTATTGATTGTAGTAGCTGTAAGGGCCGACTACCCAGTCTTTACGCACGGCTTGGTAGGGATTTTTTTGTAAGGCATCGAGGGCAAAAAAAGCGTCCAAACGTTTGCCAGCTAATTCGCGTCCACCCATCGCTTGTACTAGGCCCGCCACGTCTTGCTGCACCAGCCATTGATACTGCCATGAAGTGCCTTCGTGAAAGCCGTGCTCGGAGCGGGGGCTGTAGCTGCCGTCAATCTCGGTGTACCAATCCCCATTGTCCAATCGAGCGCGCGGAAAACCTTGAAAGCCTAGCTCTTTATCGAGTACCGTTTTATCCCAGACATTGCGCCAATTTTGGGCGCGTTTTTTTAGTATCGCGGCATCGTCTTTTTTACCTAAGGCGATGGCCATATAGGCGAGTGCGCCATCGGCTTGCGCATATTCCATCGTCGCTGAGCCACCATGGTGGGGATCGACATCCATGCCTTTGGCGGCGAATGCACGGTCGTATTGGACGAAACCATTTTGCAAATAGCTAGGATTGCCAGCGCGGCCTTGGGCGCGTACTTTGAAGGCGGGCACACCAAAGGCATTTTGGCGTAAGGCCGCATACGCTTGTTGCTCTTTGCCTTTGAGTGCGCCATAGCGCCACAAATCGACTAAGAAGGGTGTCACCGGATCACCGGTCATCACATTGGTTTCGTAGCTGGCATAGCCCCAACGTGGCAACCAGCCACCTTGTTCGTGGATTTTGAGTACCGAATTGGCGATATCTTTGGCGCGTTGTGGTCGGATTAAGGCGATCAATTGATTTTGTGCGCGATAGGTATCCCACAATGAAAAATATTCGTAGTAGGTTTCCTTCTTTTTGGTATCAACCGTATGTAGTTGATTATCCCAACCTCGATAGCGACCATCGGTGTCATTGCCTGTCAAAGGCTGCAGCAGTGAGTGATATAGCGCGGTGTAAAACACGGTGCGTTCATCATGGCTGCCACCGCTAATGTTGATGCTACTCAGTTCTTGCTGCCACGCGTTTTGTGCCTGTTGACGCATACTGTCAAAACTCAATAGCTTGTCTTGTTGCATGCCTTCTGCACGCAAGTTGCGACGTGCGCCTTCTGCATCCACATGCGAGATGGCGGTGATCGCGGTGACTGGTTTTTGATCGCTGACATCGAAGCTGAACCACGCGCCATGAGGACGAACTTCACCTTGTTGACTAAAACTGCGTATGCCCACTTTGCCGCCAGCTTCGTTCCATACGCCATGGGTTTTGAAAGGACGGTCAAATTCCATGCGGAACCACGTGATGTATTTGGTGCCGCCACAAAAACTGAGCGTCACGATTTTGCCTTCTATGGTGTGGTCATCGATGACTTGCAAACTACTGCCAGCGACATTGTGGCGCTCATTCGCTTGCCCGACATTGACTAGGATGTGTCCTTCTGTCGTCGTCGGTGCAAAGGTGTAACGCTCGGCAGCAGCGCGTGTTAGTGCGGTGGCTTCGGCGGTGATGCCTCCGTAGCTGGTGAGCTGTATTTTGAAATAGCCAGCGTCACCGATTTCACCTTCATGCGTATAGTTGGCCGCGTATTTTTTGTGATCAAAGCTGGTCGCTTTATCGGTATCGAAATCACCACCGGCGCGTATGCTACCGGTGACTGGCAAGACTGAGAGTTGACCACCTTGCTCCCAACAACCCGCACCCGACAAAAAGAAATGACCAAAGCCGCGAATCTTGGGATCGGTATAGCGCCAGCCAGAATAGTGTTCGCCGATAGGGCTTACTTGCATCATGCCAAAAGGCGCGGAAGCACCAGGAAAGGTGTTGCCATCGTCTTGGGTACCGATGAAAGTGTTGACGGGCGTGGCGGTTTGCGCACTACTGATCAGCGGATGGCTTAGTGAAGCTAGCGAACGCAATTGCGGCGGAGCGTGGGCTTATATTGGGGAGGGAAGGGCTGTTTAGTTTGAACATAGTGTCTCTTCTTATTTTTTCGCTTAGTACATTCGCTTAGTACATTCGCTTAGTACGTTCGCTTAATGCGTTTGGTCAATGGCGCTTGAGGGATTTAAAGGAGTAAGTTTCGTATTTGTTCGACACTGGGCGCTTGCGCACCGGCAGCCATGCTAGCTGCCGCGCCAGCAGCGACCGAAAACGCTAGATGCTGTTGCCACGATTTTTGCGCCCCTGTTTTTTCGCTCGTAAATAGACTATACAAAAGACCCGCAATACTGGCATCACCTGCACCTACCGTATCGACGACTTGTATTTTAGGCGGTCGTGCTGACCATGATTCGTCGCCGACATGCAAAGAGGCACCTGCAGCACCGCAGGTAAACAGCACGATCGCATCTGGATTGAAACTTCTTAATGTCAAGAATGCGCTATCACTATCGTGTGGACTATTTTCTGTTCGAAACAAGCCATGCAAATCATCGTCCGAGACTTTGATGACATCGGCCAGCGCACACATAGTACGCAAGGTCGCGTCGTAGCGCGCATTCATCAAATTACGGAAATTGGGATCGTAACTAATTTTGACGCCTTGTTGTTTGAGTCGCTGTGCTAAGCCGATCAAGGTGCTCGCTAAGGGTTCACGTGCCAAGCTGATACCGCCAAAATGTGCCCACTGCAAATCTTGATCCCAGCCGATGGGTAAATCATGCGGCGCAAAGTACAAATCCGCGCTATTGTCGCCGATAAAAAAATAATTCGGCGGTGAAGTCTCACCCACGATAGCGAGCAAAGGCGAGCGATGAAAACGTTGAATCAGGCGCAAATCCAAACCAGCCTGTTCGCTTGCTGCGTATAAAGCGTCGCCAAATAAATCCATGCTGATGCCGCCTGCAAAACCCGTCGTCAATCCGAGTTTTGCCAGACTACGTGCGACGTTCCAAGTGGAGCCACCGACCAGACTTTGCCATTGATCTTGGCCCGTTCGTATCATGTCGGTCAGTGCTTCGCCAGGGCAAATAAATTGAGGAAAATTACCCATGATGTGCGAACGCTCCGAGTACATTTAAGACTTCATAACAAGCGCCCATGGTGTGGTAGTCGGTCTTGCCTGCTGGGCTTTTTTCATCGCTGATTTTGCTATTGTCGTTGCGCAGTATGCGATACCAAGCGCCGTGTTGATGATCGACAAAATGTTCCCAGCTATAGTTCCAAATTTTGTCATACCAAGTCCAATAATCCTTATTCCCCGTGCGCTTGGCTAAGTAGGCAGCCGCAGCGAAGGTTTCCGCTTGCACCCAAAAATATTTATCGCCATCGCACACACTGCGGTCCGGCGCAAAGCCGTAACAAATGCCGCCATGCGTTTTGTCCCATGAGGTTTCCATCGCGATGGCGAAGAGTTTTTCGGCGGTGGGTAAGAGCCATGTGCTATCGCCTTGTAAATGCTCGGCATAGCCATCGAGTAGCATGAGGAGTTTTGCCCACTCAGTAAAATGTCCAGGTTGAAAACCCCAAGGGCGGAATAAGTTCGCTTTGTCGTCGAGATTGTAATTCCTATCGATCTGCCAATTGCTATCGTAGTGTTCCCAGATTAAACCATCGGCCTGTGCCGCTTGGACTTGTGTAATCGATTTGGCGATCAGCTCCGCGCGTTGCAAATACTGAACGTCGGCCGTAGCTTGGTAGGCCGCGATCATCGCTTCGCAGGAATGCATATTCGCATTTTGACCGCGATAGGTATCGAGCACTTGCCAATCTTCACTGGCCTGATCGGCGTAGAGATTAAATTCTGCTTGCCAGAATTTTTCTTCCATCAAGTGCACGGTCTCGACTATATAGTCGCGAGCCTCATCGATACCCGCCATCAAGGCATGCGAGTACGCCAATAAGACAAAGGCCAAGCCGTAGCAGTGATTATTGCCGTCGTTCACGCGCTTAGCGCCATTACGCCATTCAAGTTCCCATGCATAAGCACCGGTGTCGGGGTTGCGATGCACATCGCGTAAAAACGCCAGCCCATGCTTTACTTGTTGCAGGTATTCCGGGTTTTGAAAATGGCGATACGCCATCGCGTAGTTGAAAATGAAACGCGTACTACTGACCAAGTGGCGACTGCTGGCGTCATAGATCGTGCCATCGTCTTTAAAGTAGTGAAAAAAACCGCCGCTAGCATCGATACATCGTGGGTGGTAAAACTGCATAGTCTTGGCGATGTGATCGATGAGGGGGCTAGCAGTGCGGAAATCGGGCATGTTCATGGCTATTACTGCTCAGGCGCAGTCAAAAGGTTGCTGAAAAATGGTAGGCAAAGCTTGACAAAGAATCGGTGCAAAACAAAATAATTGCGTCGCAATTTTTCCGAACTGGATTTTGCTTAAACTCCTTTTCCCTGCCGCATCAGTGACAATACAGCAGAGTTTTTAGCGCTTCAATTATTCGCTGAATTTCAGATTTAGTTTATTACGTTTACTAAACAAAGATCGGTTTTCGCAACAAGCCTACAAAAAAAGCTAGCGCGTCGGGACGAGCTAGCTTGGTTTTTTGTGCGCTTCTTAGTATGCAGTTATGCAGTACGAAGCCTGCTCCGTCTTCTAGTGAGCGACTGATTTAAGCTTTTCTAAACTGATTCCTTGCTGCGCCAAGATGCGCGTGACTTTCCAAGCATAGAAAGCCAAATAGGCAAAACACAGTACGCCCACGATATAACTCATTTGTATGCCGATTTGATCGGCGACCGCACCTTGCGCCCAGCTCACAATACCACCACCCATGATCATCATGATCAGATAATTGCTGCCTTGTCCCGTATGTTTGCCCAGGCCATTGATTGCCAAAGCAAAGATGCAAGGCCAAAGCGTGCTGCAAAATAACCCGATGCTAGTGAACGCATAAATACTGACCATGCCAGTTGTCGTCATACCGATGATCAGGCCGATGATGCCCAAGATAGAAAACAGGCCTAACATCTTGGCTGGATTGCCTTGGCTAGCGATGTCGGCAACGATCAAGACCAACACGATCGCTCCATACACATAGAAGTGATTGAGCTCATGCTTGGCAATCGCATTGACTAACAAAAAGACCGAGAAAGCCAAGTAAGGTGCTAAAAATTTAGCGATGCGCGCCGCACCTGCGTTAAAACTAAAAGCTTCTACCGCACCCGTCCAACGCCCTATCATTAAGCTCGCCCAATAGAGCGAGATGAAAGGGGCGATGTCTTTCGTCATGTAGCCAAGTTTAGATTCCATATAGGCTGGCAGATTGCTCGCCGTTGAGACTTCCACGCCCACATACAAAAAAATCGCCAACATGCCCATGACTAATTGGGGGAATTGCAAAGCGGAGGTTTGTGCATTCGGATTGTCGCTCAAGTGCGCTTCGGGTACGGCAGGACGATCTGGAATCGCGGAAAATTTTAACAATACCGCGACGATTAAAAACGCCGCGCCCAACACCAAATAAGGAATCTTGACACTCTCAATACTAATCGCCGTATTGGTCGCAGACGGTGCACCGAAGATTGCAAAACTTACGATCAAAGGGCCTATCGTGGTACCGAAATTATTCACACCACCCGCCAAGGTTAATCGCTGAGAGCCAGTTTCTTGAGAACCGAGTGCAATCGCCAAAGGATTGGCGGCGGTCTGCTGTAATGAAAACCCTAAGCCGACCACAAACAAGCCCGACAACATTAATTCAAAAGAGCCGCTATTTGCCGCCGGATAAAACAAGAGCGTACCTAGAGCCGAAATGCCAAGTCCAAGCGCTAACCCATTTTTATAGCCTATGCGATTAATCAGATCTTCTTTAAGTAAAGAGGAGGCGCCCAAATACAGCAAAGAACCGACGGTGTAGGCCACATAAAATGCCAGTGATACAAACTGACTTTGGGTCTGCGTCAAATGAAAAGCCTGTTTGAAAACGGGAATCAAAATATCATTGCTGGCCGCAACAAATCCCCAAAAAAAGAATACCGTGACCAGAGGGATAAATTGTGCCCACTGGGTATGCGCCTGCTTTGTTGTGATTGTCATCGTGAAGTCCTGTTTTTTTATTCTCATTGATCCATGTTTGCAAACTGCACAGCGCGGCTTGCAGCATTCCATCGTCATTTAGTTTTGGTACGCCAATCACCTGATGCTATCTCCTAAAAATGACTGGCACATGATGGTATACCGAGCACTTAAGATTTGTATATTTAATGCGGCATTTTTTGACGATGTTTAGGTGTTTTACTAAACGCGCTGCAGATGATGGGTGCGCGTGCGAGTCAATTTTTCATCAAAATATTTGTGCAAACAGAAATGAAACTGTAGGGGTATGGGTAAGTGTGATTCCTCGTGTTGTGTCGTTCAATTCTTTGCTTGAGGCAGGATTTTACGATAATCGTCAAAAATGTAAGTCAGTTTTTAGCTAGAAGTAGCGATAGTTTGGTGCTAAGCCCAGCTAAATGTCTTGTGTAAAAATGTCACAAAAATTCACCTAAATTTGTCGCAAAACAACTAAATTGTGGTTAAAAAAAGTCAAAATAGTTTTTGCTTGGAAATATCTTTGACCTATTTCTCAATGTTGCTAATATGAATCGAGGTAGTAGCCCTCACCGCCCTCGCATTCCCTGTAGTGCTTTGCATCAAGCTGATTTAGCCTTTGTCGTCGAAAACCCTTAATGCTGTTTTGTGCTGTTTTTTGGTCTCATTCATATAGATGATTTATGCCGTTTGCTTACAAAATAAAGGAAAGCAATATGAAAGCGCGTTATGTTTATCCCTTGGTTTTAGCCAGCATCGCCTTGATCCCGGCTGCCCATGCAGATGATTTGTCTGACTGGTTAAAAATAGATGGTTTCGGTACGATAGGTACCTATCGCGGTGCCAGCGATGTGGCCGGCGTTCGCACCGAGACACGGCAACGTGTCGTGTCCTACAAAGATTGGCGCTTCGATGGTGATTCTCAAGCCTCGATACAAGCGACACTCAATCCCCACGGTAAATTCAAAGGCGTGGTGCAATTGATCTCGAAAAAAGACGTCAATGGCAGCAATAAGCCAACGGTGGAATGGGCTTATGTTTCCTATCCCATTACCTCGGAAATTGATGTGAAGGTCGGACGTACCGTGGCGCCCATTTTCTTGTTATCAGATTATCGCAATTTGAGCTACGCACAAACTGCGGCGCGGCCTCAATCTGAAATTTATGAAGTCAATCCGATTACCTTTCAAGATGGCGCAACTGCTCGCTGGGATAAAAAAATTGGCTCTGGCATGTTTCAAGTGGAAGGGTTCTTTGGCAAAACCAAAGTCAGTGTTGCGGGTGGCGATGTTGACCTGAGTCGGGTGAAAGGCCTCTCTCTGAAATACGGTCAAGATTCATGGAGTGTACGGGGCGGCTATTCTTGGTATAACGCGTCCATCAAAGCGCCAAAAGTGGAAGCGAATTTAAAATCCTTAATGGCCTTGAACCCACTCGCTTGTTCCAATTGCGCTTCGGTGATCGGTGCAGTTGCCCCAACGACAGGCATTACTGCCACGATTAAAACACTAGGCGCGACCTATGATGACGGCGAGTGGATTGCTCAAGCAGAATGGGCTGGGCGCACCACGAATTCGGTAGTGATTGCTGGCGTATCAGGATGGAATATTCTGGGCGCGCGCCGGTTTGGCGATTTTACGCCCTTCGTTGGCTATGGTAGTTTTAGCGTGGACGCGGATAAGCCGACGTTGGCAGCGGGGCCCTTTGCGCCTGCCGCTCTTAAGGTGCAATTGAATTACTTGAATCAATCATTTATTGGAACGGGCGATTCCAGTCGCGATGTGATGGCAATCGGCGTGCGTTGGGATTTTTACAAAAATCTTGCTCTCAAAGCACAATTGGAACGCGCCAAGATGAAGTATCCAAGTATCGGAACCTCCAATGGCTACTACAGCTACGATA
>CAYXJI010000006.1:9146-19750 GCA_964465175.1 uncultured Burkholderiaceae bacterium
AGTCAACTGGATTCGATGGTCGGGTATCCATGTTCACGCTCAATCTTGATTTTGTATTTTAAAAGAGGCCAAACATGAAAACGATATCTAAAATCTTGCTTGGATTCTGCCTGTTGGGAATGGCCGTGTTCGCTCAGGCACAAAATGTGGTCGTGGTTTCGTCTAAGAGTGCGGTGGCTAGTTTGACGAAAGAACAGATCGCCGATATTTATTTGGGGAATAGTAAAGAATTCCCCGGTGGTGGTCAGGCGCTACCCTTATTGCCCGCGTCTGGTGGCGCACGTTCTGAATTTTTTGACAAAGTCCTCGGTAAAAACGAAGCACAAGCCAAAGCAATTTGGTCGCGCTTGGTATTCAGCGGGAAAGGTAGTGCCCCACGCGATGTCGCTGATTCAGCCGAAACCGTAAAACTGATTTCCAGTAATCCAAACTGCATCGGTGTCATAGAAAAAAGTGCGGTGAATGCGAGTGTGAAAGTAGTTTTTTCACCCTAGCAATTTTGCGCGGATCGGTCGTAATTGCTAAGTCGTTTTTTTAATAAAAAAATCCCGGCGTAAAAATTAACGCCGGGATTTTTTTGCTTTGAAAATTAAACTTGAGATCGAGTTCTTTTCTGCTTACTTCTTAAACTTCTCTTCCGCTAAACGATCCGCAATCACGCTAGTCGGCACGCCTTCGGCATCCGCACGGGCAAAGACTTCGGCCAAAGTATCGCCAATCCGACGTACATGCGCGTCCATGCCGTCTTCTGGCGTGTTCATGTATTCGTAGCAGACCTTGATAATGCCGCCGGCATTGATGACGAAATCGGGCGCGTACAAGATACCTTTTTGGCGGCACACTTCACCGATTTCTGGTGTGGCTAATTGGTTGTTGGCACCACCGGCAACGATCTTCACTTTCAAGCGATTCATGGTGTCGGGATTTAATGTCGCGCCGAGTGCGCAGGGTGCGTAGATGTCGGCTTCGACATCGTAGATCGCATTGACATCGACCACCGTTGCGCCGAATTCCTCTTGTGCACGTTGCAAAGCGTTTTGATCGATATCAGTAACTACTAATTTTGCGCCAGCTGCATGCAAGCGGCGGGCGTAGTCGTAACCAACGTGTCCCAAACCTTGCAATGCCACGGTCAAACCATCAAAGCTATCGCGTTTGAAATGGTGTTTGACGGCAGCTTGTGCGCCGACGAAGCAGCCTAAAGCGGTGAATGGTGATGGATCGCCACGATCACCCAAACCCGCGACGTACTTGGTTTTGCGCGCAACATCGGCCATATCGGCTGGGCTGGTGCCGATGTCTTCTGCCGTGATGTAGCGACCACCGAGACGTTCTAAGGCTTCGCCTAAGGCTTCAAACAAAGCTGGTGTTTTATCTGTTTTTGGATTGGCGATGATGACGCTTTTGCCGCCGCCAATGGGCAGGCCAGCAACTGCGTTTTTATACGTCATGCCGCGTGAGAGGCGCAATACGTCGCGCACCGCTTCGGCTTCGCTGGCGTAATTCCACATACGGCAGCCGCCCATGGCAGGGCCTAAATTGGTATTGTGAACCGCGATAATGGCGCGCAGGCCAGACTTGGGTTCAGAGGCGAAAACGACTTGTTCGTGATTGTCAAAATTGACTTCGTTAAATACAAAGGCGGTCATGCTTATGGCTCCGCGCGGATTTGGTGCAATCTGACAGATGTGCCAGTCTGATCCAGTGCCGCAAAAAATGAATGGGTGAAAGGGAAAAAGGGTCGAGCAATCTTGGTACAACAGGTCTTTACCAAACGGGTAGCCGGTAAAAAAACGGTGATTGTGTCACGCGCGCAGAAGTATACGGCTAAGCCCCCATAAACTCAAGTTGGATATCCTGTTTCGCGGTGCGGTCGCTATGATTGCCTAAAATTCAACTTAATTAGCTCAACTTAGTAAGCTCAACCCAACACGAGCGTGACAAGAGGAGCCGTACTTGCTAGTATCATTTACTACTAAACAGTAGACATATTTACTGATCGGTATATTATTCGTCTGCGTCGCAAATAATGTGATCGACATTGTGATGAGTTGGCGCTTCAAATCACAGGCAATAGCTTTTTTTGTATAGGACTTACGCAAAACCGCCCCAGCGTCGTTGTTGCCGCCTCGCCGTGCTCAAGCACTGTCTTCGTCGGCACGCCTAGCTGGGACAATTTTGCGTAAGTCCTATTGTAGATTGTTGTTGGGTTTTAGAATTTCGTTGATTTTTAATATTTAATCCACGTTGTAATTAATTCACTAAGGAGTATTTGTATGAAACGTATTATTCTCGCCTCTATCTTGACTATCGCCGCTTCTTTCTCGGCGCACGCCAGCGATATCGTCGATACCGCTGTCAATGCGGGTAACTTCAAAACCTTAGCGACTGCTTTGAAAGCAGCGGGTCTGGTCGATACGCTCAAAGCTAAAGGTCCTTTCACCGTGTTCGCGCCAACTGATGCAGCATTTGCCAAGATTCCCAAAGCGGATTTAGAGGCTCTTTTGAAAGACAAGGCAAAGTTAACAGCGGTACTCACTTACCATGTGGTTGCTGGCAAAGTGATGGCTGCGGATGTCAAAGCAGGCAAAGTGAAGACCGTGCAAGGTGGCTCTTTCACAGTGACGACCGCTGGTGGCGTCAAAGTTGACAATGCCACCGTGACGGCAACCGATATCGTCGCAGATAACGGCGTCATTCATGTGATTGATACGGTGATCATCCCGAAATAAGATGTACCGCATGGAATTGAATAGAGAAGTGGCCAGACTTGCATTGGCCAAATTTTCTTGATTGACAACGACCTTCGGTTTCTTAGAAGGTCTTTTTTTTTGATGCGGAAGCGCAGGGGCGCGCAGAGAAAATATGGATGACTTTGATGTTATCTGTGCTCCTCTGCGTCTCCGTGTTGCAGGGTTTTAAGCTAATTCGCCGGCCTTAATCCTTAACCGAAAAACCGTCACCTTTTGATGCGCCTGTTGTTTGGAAATCAGTTTATCTTCCTTAATGGTTTTTTTCTCTGAATTTAAGTGCTTCACGTGACAAAGTATTGAACTTTCCGTATGGTAATGGGTTCAAAGAACGATTCTCATTTCGGAGGTTTTTATTATGTTGCGACCAAGTCTATTGATCCTCGCTTTATGCCTTAGCGTCAGTGCTTGCAATCAAGGGGGTAAGGATAACAAGGCTGCCGATAAAAATGCTAGCGCCAGCGCCGCGCGTAGCCTGCAAGTGACGGCAGAAGATTATGTCACGATACAAAGCAACGCACTCGCGTCGGGTCCTGTGATTACCGGTTCAATACAACCTGAGCGTAAGGCGGATTTGCGTGCCGAAGTATCCGCCATCGTTATGCAGGTGGTGAAAGAAAATGGCGAAGTCGTACGCAAAGGCGATTTGCTAGCGCGTTTGGATGACACGAGTTTTCGTGATCAGCTCGCTTCTAGTGAGCAAGCGGCACGCGCAGCGCAACAAAGTTTAGATCAGGCCGAACGTCAACTTGAGCGTCTAAAAACCTTACGCGCGTCCGGGATGACCTCGATGCAGGCTTTGGAAGATGCGGAGATTCGCCGCAATAATGCGCAAAGTGAATTGGTGGCGGCCAAAGCGCGTGCCGTCGCGGCTCGTCAACAAATGCAGCGTACCGAAATCCGTGCCCCTTTTGATGGCGTCGTCAGTGAGCGCAAAGTCTCGAATGGGGATACCGCGCAAATCGGTAAAGAAATCATGAAAGTGATCGATCCCACCAGTTTGCGCTTTCAGGGGCTAATTTCTGCTGATGCGGTAACCGCAGTCAAAGCGGGGCAGGCGGTGAGTTTTCGTATCAATGGCTATGATCAGCAATTTATCGGTAAAGTCCGTCGGGTAGACCCTGCTGCCAATGCGACCACGCGTCAAGTTGAAGTCTTGGTCGATTTTATTGGAAAAGATCAACCTCGGGTGGCCGGTCTGTATGCCGAGGGACGCATCGAGGCCGGTAGTACCGAAGCCCTGACGATCATTAATTCTGCGTTGATTCGTGATGGCGATAAAAGCTATGTTTGGGCAGTGCAAAATGGGGTTTTGAAACGCGTCGCGGTGGCCTTGGGCGAACGTGATGTGCGGCGTGGCGATTTTGCGATCACTGCTGGCTTACAAAAAGGCGACCGCGTTTTGCGCCAACCTTTATCCACCTTTCAAGATGGTAGCAAAGTGGTCTTCGTAGCCTCGGCTGGCGCTGCAGTTACCGCTGCACCAGCAAGTCCAGCGCCTACGGTTGCCACTCCGGTAGTGGCAGCATCAGTGGCAGCACCCGCATCGGCATCCGCTGCCGCCTCGACAAATACGACAGGAAAATAATATGTTCTTATCTGACTTTAGTATTAAGAGACCGGTTGCGACCATCGTCATTATCATTGCGCTGATGTGCGTGGGGTTATTGGCTTTGTCGAAACTGCGGGTCAATGAAATCCCGAATGTGCAAGAGCCAGTGCTTGGTGTCTCTGTCCCTTATCCCGGCGCTTCTCCTGAGACAGTAGAGCGTGAGATTGTCAATCGCATCGAAAAATCTCTGCAAAGTATTTCTGGCGTGACGCAATTGAATGCCTCGGCCAGTGAAGGTGGTGCGTATTTTTCTTTGCGCTTTAATTTTGATCGCAACATGATCGAAGCATCTGACGATGTGCGCAATGCGATTGCTTCGGTGCGGTATAAATTGCCGACCGAAATGCGGGAGCCGATTATCGAGCGACGCGATCCTAACGATCAACCAATTATGCAATTGGCTTTATCGTCGAAAACTAAAACCCATGCAGAAATCTCGCGTTTGGCCGAGGATGAATTATCTGACCGCTTCCGTGGGGTCGATGGCGTGGCGGTGGTGACCGTCAATGGTTCCTTAAGGCGTGAATTGAGTGTTTTATTGCGCGCCCAAAAGCTGCGTGAATTTAATGTGTCGGTATCGGAAGTGGTGTCGGCTTTACGCACCCAAAACTCCACCGCGCCTGTCGGCAAGGTGCGTGGCACGATGGATGAAAAAAGCATACGTCTGGTCGGTCGTTTAGAGTCTCCCGCAGAGTTTGAACAAATCGTGGTTAAACGTCGTGCTGGTGAAGTGATACGCTTAGCGCAAGTGGCGAGTATCAAAGATGCTTTCGCCGAGATCAATGGCTTTAGTGTGCGCAATGGCAATCCTAACGTCGGTATCATGGTGATGAAGTCCCGTGATGCGAGTACCGTCTCGGTAGCGAATAAAATTCGTAAGCAAGTCGATGAAATTAATAAGACCTTGCCCGAAGGCACCAAACTTGAGATCACCCAAGATGGTGGTAAGAACGCACAAAAAAATCTCAATAACGTCATCGAATCTTTGATTTTTGGTGCGGTATTAACGATTTTTGTGGTCTACGTCTTTTTGAATTCATGGCGTTCTACTTTGATTACTGCCTTGAGTTTGCCTACCTCGGTGATTGCCGCATTTATCGCCGTGTGGCTGTGCGGCTTCACGCTCAATTTTATGACTTTGCTCGGTCTGTCGTTGGCCATCGGCGTGCTGATCGATGATGCGATTGTGGTGCGGGAAAATATCGTGCGCCACATGGAAAATGGTTCTGATCGTCGTACCGCCGCCTTAAATGGTACTGCTGAAATTGGTTTGGCAGTGGCGGCGACGACCTTCTCGATTATGGCAGTATTTATTCCGGTGGCGTTTATGCCGGGCGTCTCCGGTGAGTGGTTCCGTCCGTTTGCCTTGACCGTGACCTCATCGGTGATGGTGAGTTTGTTTATTTCCTTTACGCTCGATCCTATGTTGTCGGCTTTCTGGGGCGATCCAGTGGGCCATCACCTACAACCGAAAAAAGGGATCAGCGCGGTTCTGGAGCGCTTTAATCTGTGGTTCGACAGCAAGGCCGAAGCCTATGGCAGCGTGATCGCTTGGGCATTACACCATCGTCGTTGGATGGCCGTTATTGCGATGCTGAGTTTTGTGTCTGCCTTGGTGTTGCATGCTTTTTTCGGCGGCACCAGTTTCTTGCCCGCCTCCGATAGCGGCACCATCATGATTAGTGTGCGTACACCTTCTAGTTCGAGCTTGGAATATTCCCGTTTGAAAGTGGAAAAGGCCGCCGAACTGGCGCGCACATTGCCAGAGACCGTCGCCACCAATAGTAGTATCAACATCACTGGCGGTCGGGTGTATGTGGATATTGGTAAGAGCACAGAACGTAAGCGTTCTGCGGCACAAGTGGCAGTGAGTTTGCGCGCCGCAGTGAGCACCTTGGTTGGTGCTGAATATGTGGTGCAAGACGATTTGAATAATGGCGGTGGTAAGCCAGTGCAAATCCGTTTTTCTGGCGAAGATTCACGCAAATTGATGGAAATCACCAGCGACTTTATGGAAAAATTGCGCAAAGTTCCTGGCGCTGTCGATGTCGGTTTATCTGAGCAAGATCCTAAAGATGAGTTGCAAATCGAATTGAACCGAGGCTTGGCCAATTCCCTGGGTATTTCCTCTAGCGATGCAGCACAAGCCTTGCGGGTCGCGTTTGCTGGTGTGGAAGTCGGAGATTGGGTCGATCCCACTGGTGAGACGCGTGACGTGTCAGTGCGCTTGCATCCCGAAGATCGTGTCAGTGCCGATAATATCGAGACTTTACCGATAGCGGTGACAGGTACCGATAAGATGGTGCCGTTGGAACAAATCGCCACCATCACCATGGGTAAAGGCCCTTCACGGATTGAGCATGCCGATGGCAAGCGCATGATCGCGGTCTCTGCCAATGTCCAAGGACGTTCCTCAGGTGAGGTAACATCCGATGCCTTGAAAATCGCCAAAGCGATTAATTTCCCAGCGGGCTATGGTATTGAGCTAGCCGGCTCAGCGCGCAATCAAAATGAATTGTTCACCGAAATGACGATTGCGCTGGTGATGGGGATTGGTTTGATGTATTTGATTTTGGTGATGCAGTTTGGCTCATTTACAGCACCTGGTGCAGTCATGTTATCGCTGCCATTAAGCCTGATTGGCGTGGTGTTGGCCTTGTTGATGACCAAAGGCACGCTCAATTTGATGAGCTTTATCGGCATCATTATGCTGATGGGTCTGGTCGCCAAAAATGCGATTCTTTTGCTCGACTGTGCACGCAAACGTGAAGCAGAAGGCGTTCCCCGCGAAGAAGCTTTGATGTATGCCGGTCGTATGCGTTTGCGTCCGATTTTAATGACTACGTTTGCCTTGATCGCTGGCATGTTGCCAGTGGCGATTGGGGTGGGTGAAGGCGGTGAGTTTTATCGTCCTTTAGCGATTGCGATTATCGGCGGTACGATTACTTCCACCTTCTTAACGCTCTTGGTCGTGCCTACTTTTTATGACAGTATCGAGATCGCACGTGATCGCATGATCGCCAAATATGGACGCCGCGCGCAACGCTGGAATGCCTTCTTTGCCTTTATTGTGACGTTGATTGAAGCGATTTTGACTTTGATTTTCGTGCGCTTGATTTATCGTTTATTCGCTTTGTTAGTGTCGATTATTCTCGGCAAGCCACGCGTGAGTCCACAAAAATGATGGTGTGTTTTTTGTCGGACTGAATTATCAACCTAAATTAAAAATTAGAATAAAAATCCAACGGCCTCGTAAGGGGCCGTTGGGCTATCTTCTACAAAAAAACTCCTAAAGTTAGCGAGGAAATATGAGTGTCAATAACAGCGCAGTAGCGGCAACAGGTACTGCCGATACGCCCAAAATGCCTAGGCAAATTCCCTTCATTATCGCCAATGAAGGCTGCGAGCGTTTTAGTTTTTACGGTATGCGTAATATCTTAACGATGTTCTTGATGACCAGTTTGTTGTTGTCGATTCCAGAAGAGTTTAGACAAGGCGAAGCGAAAAATATCTTTCATACCTTTGTGATTGGTGTGTACTTTTTTCCTTTGCTCGGTGGCTGGTTAGCGGACCGCGTTTTTGGTAAGTACAACACGATACTTTGGTTGAGCCTAGTGTATTGCGCCGGTCACGCTTGCTTGGCTTTGTTTGAGCATAATAAAAATGGATTTTACGTGGGCCTGTTTTTGATCGCCTTAGGCTCAGGTGGGATCAAGCCCTTAGTGGCTTCTTTCATTGGAGATCAATTTGATCAAACCAATCGCTCATTGGCGCAAAAGGTGTTCGATGGTTTCTATTGGATTATTAATTTCGGTTCTTTCTTTGCGTCCTTATTAATGCCAGTATTTTTGAAACAATTTGGTGCTAGCGTAGCCTTTGGCATCCCTGGTCTCTTGATGTTTATTGCGACATTTGTGTTCTGGTTAGGACGCCATAAATATGTACGCGTAGAACCAGTCAGCGATGATCCGCATGCCTTTTTGATCGTGATAAGGAATGCGATTATGTCGCACGGTGTATCTGGTACACAAGGTCGCCCGGGACTATGGTTGACCTTGCTCGGATTTGCACTCGCGATTACGGGCTTGTTTCTTATTCCAAAAATTGGTTTGGTCGCTGCGTTGTGCTCTGCCTTGGTGTTGGTAATGGGCTTTGGCGGCGCAGGTGCTTGGATACAATTGGAGCGTGTGCGCGGTCAACATCCAGATGCGGCGATTGATGGCGTGCGTAATGTATTACGTCTCTTAGTCCTGTTTGCTTTGATTACGCCATTTTGGTCTTTATTTGATCAGAAAGCCTCGACTTGGGTTTTGCAGGGCGAGCAAATGACCAAACCCGAATGGTTCCCCGCTTCGGTGATGCAGTCCTTAAATCCCCTGCTGGTGATGATCTTGATCCCGGTTAATAATTTTATTCTATACCCCTTGCTAGCTTGGGCCGGCATTAAAGTCACAGCATTGCGCCGCATGGGGGCAGGGATCGCGTTTGCTGGCCTCGCATGGATCGTCGTCGGTGGTTTGCAGTTAGCGATTGATGGCGGCGATCCTATCACCATCGTGTGGCAAATTATCCCCTACGCGCTGATGACTTTCGGCGAAGTTTTGGTATCAGCAACAGGATTAGAATTTGCCTACAGTCAGGCGCCATTATCGATGAAAGGCGTGATCACCAGTTTCTGGTATCTGTCGGTGACGGTTGGGAATCTGTGGGTGCTACTGGCAAACTCCAGTGTGAAAGGGGAGACCGTGACCGCGTATATTGCGTCTTTGGGATTGAGTGTGACTGCCTTCCAAATGTTTTTCTTTGCGGGATTTTGTCTTTTCGCTGCTTTCATATTTGCGATGTATGCGCGGAATTATCGGATGCTCGACAACTATCGTAAGGCATAAGTCGTGATGCAAAAAAGCCGCAAATGCTGCGATTGATGTGAGAAGCGTTTGCGGCTTTTTTTGATGGCTAGCGCTATTGTAGCGTCACAATCAAGACTCGACCTTTAGAGCCTCGCACAGGTGCGTATCGCCGTAAAACAATGGGAAAGTTGTGTTGATTGATTTTCCATTAGGATTTGTGATGATGACGGATGCACTTTTTGAGACAGTTTTGTTGCGAATGAGGCGCCAATAGTGAGCTATTGGCAATGAAACGCAATAAAAATGACCGAAAATGAGCCTTCGGTGCTCGAAAGGCACCTTAGGCGCGCCTAATGGAAAATCTCGGCTAAATCAAAGTTTTGACAACGACGAATTCTTACCTACTCAAAAATTATTTTTCAACGTAAGTACCGGCTTTGAGCTCTGGCCAATTTTTGTTGGCGTCGGCGATGTACCCTGGAATATTTTCCTTCCAACGTTTTAGAACATCTTTGCTCAAATTGAGATATAGCTTGCCGTCACGAACAGCGAAAGCCTGTGGATCAATTTCTGGGGTAAATCCTTGCGCGACGCCATATGCACAATAACCACCGTATTGGGGTGCATATTTCTCAGGGGCGGCAACAAAAGCGTCCAAATTGGCTTGGCTACTAAAATGCCATTCCGCACCCTGCCATGTCGTCACGAGTTTCTTGCTACCTTTGACCGCTTTATGCTTGGTGAAGTAGGCGACAGGATCGTAGCCACGAATTGCGCCGTCTTTGCTAGAAAAAATAGGCTCAATAGCGAATGCCTGTGCAGACAACAGGACGCTGATTGCGAGCGTAAAGCTTTTGACGAAAGAAGAAAATTGCATGAAGAGACTCCAGAGAGAATGAGATGAATGATGTCACTCTCTTTAGTCGCCCATCGTGACGAAACCTGACAGCTCGTGCACAAAAAAAGCGCGGATTAGATGAAATTTTCTAGCGCTTCGATATCGTCCATGAGGGCAATTGGCGCATAACTTAGCAGCTCGATGTTCCTATCCGCGAAGACACTGCGCCTATCTCTCCCTTGACTTAGTTTTTGCATGACACGATCACGCTCCCTGATGACATCGAGGATTTGGCTTCGATATAACCGCACCAACGCGGTCAAAAACCGATTAATGTCACGGCTGCCTTGACGACCCTTGATTGCGAAATGATCCAATGCAATCTCACATGCCTCATAAGATAACCATGGCCCTTTGGTGACCCAACGGTTGACGGTAAAAAAAGCGGCCGGTAGACCTTGCGCGTTCATAGAGACCGCAATCACATGCGCGGGCGCTTCTTCGTAGCGGGAATTAGCCGGTCGTAAGCCCAGCTCTTGGGCATGAACGAACAA
>CAYXJI010000006.1:19760-21387 GCA_964465175.1 uncultured Burkholderiaceae bacterium
CAAATGGAAATGTCCGTGTTCGGTGAAGCTACGCTGCAGCCCAGTATGGGCGTGATAGAAATATTGCGATGCATGTTTCAAATCACGAACATCGTTTTCGGGATAATGTTCCCATTCGATAAACGTGCTATCACCGACGATCTCCTGCACCACTTGTCGCCCACGCTGGGACAAACTCTGCAAACTTGTAACCAGTTGCGTCGCAGCGTTCCAGTACTGCTTCTTTTGACTTGCGGAAGCAGACTGCATGCGATGATCAAGCAACTTGGTTTTAAGTAAGACGGGTAATCGCATAAGTTTAATGAGAAACGATCAGTCAAAATACGAGCATGCGAATACTAGGCTAGGCCCAAAGGAAGCGGCGGGAGAAGTATAGGCAAACTATGAATACCGATGAGCTCAGTGGGCATATATCGCTAAATGCAATACGGCAGCTATGAGATCATCGGCAACCGTACTAATTATTTTTTCGCAGCACAGCAAGTCTTCTTCGCGGCGCAACATGCTTTTGCTTTGCCTTTGTGCATCATTTTTTTGGCGCCACAGCAGCCTTTCTTCGCCGCGCAACATCCCTTCTTGGCTGCACAACAGCCTTTCTTGGCGGCGCAACAACCCTTCTTCGCAGCACAGCAGCCTTTTTTTGCGGCACAAGCTTTAGCCGACGTGGCTGGCTTCGCAGCACACTGTGCCATCGCAGGCATTGCCGCTATTGCCGATGCCGCCACTACTGAGGCACTCACTACGTTTTTCAAAGTATTGCTTAAAGATTTAGCTTTCATTTACGTCTCCAGAAGATAAAGAATGGGTGCCAGTAGCGTGGCGAAAAGTGAGTTGCGAAAGCAACTTCATACAAACTACTTGGACTTAGTCAGGCGAAAATGCCATTCCTTACATCGACTATGAAAAAAAACTTAAAATTTCTTTTAGTGCTGTTTTGAATCCCGCAGAACTACCAATACAAAAGAAAATGATCGGCAGATGGATTTAGGCCTCGTGGTTAGAATGGCGTTTAGCGTGCCACCCTTTCCATCCTTGGGTGAGGTTAATGACTAAAGAAGTGATCCGACATCGATTTGGCTAAAAGGCATCTTGCTCGCCGCGAAAATCAAACGCGACTTAGCGCGTAAATTTGCATTGCTTGAGCAAGAAAGCTAAGCATCTCGGGATGATAAGCATCATGATACGTTTTCATGTCTTCATTTTCTGCATAGAGCAAACTCATACCTATATAAGCCTCTTTTGTTGGAGGATAAAAACGTGAGGCGATGGCGTAGTGACGCTCCATGATGGCTTGGGTTTCTGGCGATGCTGGTGACAATGTATCGATGTGCTGCGCGAGCTCTTTGTATAAGCTGTCCCAATCTAGGTGAACTTGATGCTTGTCGACATGAGACCAATTGTTGGTTTGGCTCAAGGACAGCGCCTGTTCCTTGTTGAGCGCCTGGCGACATTCTTGTAAATATTCTGGAGTGAGTGTATTGGTTTGCATTGGCATTATAAGAATTTAGAAAATAGTTTACCGCTTTGGGACCGAAGGTATTTTACTTGGTTTTGAACACCATTTTTTCATCTTTAAACCAAGCCGCCAGTTGAGCGATAAATAGTTGTGCGCCATTATTGTCAGGCG
>CAYXJI010000006.1:21423-29798 GCA_964465175.1 uncultured Burkholderiaceae bacterium
TTTTCTCAGGACGTTGAAGGAAATAATCACGTAATGCATGCCCAGACTCTATCGGTACACTTTCATCTTTTTCGCCCATCGCCGCGACCATAGGGATGTCTAAGCTAGCATACACTTTGAGTGGATCGGTAAAAAGTCTGGCTGACCAATAGGCATAGGTATGACCGAAGAAATCCTTCTTTAAGTTGTTGCTATCGCGCTTAATTTCTTCGTACATGTGCAAGAAATAGTCGCGCGAAAAGGGATTAGCATAGGGTGCGACACCACGTGCGGCAAAGATCAAAAACTCCTCACTTTGGGCTAATCCACCGCTACCGGACGTCGCGAGCCAGCCGATTTTTTTGCTGTCTCTTGCCAAGTAAGGCGCGAACGCTCCCCCTTCGGAAAACCCCAGCACCGCAATCGACCGTACTGGCATTTTTTTGAGTGTCGGTTCGGCTTCAATGAATTTCAGATGATCAGCATGGCGTTTGTCAAAGATATCAGCAGCCATGAACTGCTTCGTACATTTGTCGCCATGACTGTTTTTTTGCACACCGATTTTTTCTAGATAGTAGACATTAACGTCATCACCGTAACGCTCAAAAAAACGCGGCAGACGCGTAGCGAAATCATCGCAACCGGATCCACTAATTAAGAATATAGGTGTGCCTGCCTGAGTCGCGGCAGGATTGCTCAGGTGATAGTAACGTCGCTGTTGGCCGTCGATTTTTATGCGGTGTTCTTGCAAGGTGGTTGCGGCGAAACTAGCGCTGCTAATCAGTGATGCGGAAGCAGCAATGAGGAATAGGGTATGTCGGAGAATGATGTTCATCGCTAAAGTGAAAATGAGATTCTTAATTTTAATTGATATGTAGATTGTGTTCGTCAATACTACTCGAACTTAAGTGCATAAGATAAATCGCCGACTAAGTGGTCGATTCAGTTAATGATTCGCTAACCGACCTTCTTGACAATCGATTCCTTCTTGGCCTAACCAAAGCTTATCCAGTTCACACTCCTGCAACCAATAAGTTTGCGAAAGCTTCTTTTTGCGCTCTGCGAACAATTTGGCGTCAGTAATTCGTTGCCGTTCAACGGGATTAGTCAATGACAAACTCAACTTGCTCATTTCTGGTGAATTGGGTGCGTGCTCGGACAACCAATTGAGAACGCGTTTTGCGTTGCCCATTTGTTTGAGCTTGACGTATAAGTCGCCTAACAAATATTTCGTATTGATGATCGCCGAAGGCTCGATACGATTTAAAGACCTTTCGAAGTCAATCAAGACGTTGGCAGCGTCGAGTGGGTTATATTCACCAGTCGCGAAATCGCGGCTTTGATGCGGTTCATTTTTGCTCAGGTAATCCCCTAATGCTTCTCTTACGATGAACTGTCCGCTGAGGCGGTTATCCACCCGCTTGATCAATATCGGGACGAGCTCGGATTGTGGGTATTTCGAGAAAAATTGTTTGGTGGGTTCTAAAGCTTTACTGAGATAGCAAGAGAAATCCCCTTCGCACTCACCACAGGGATTGAGCATCATCGACAAATATCCTGCAGCCTGCGCATATTTGGATTGTGGAAATTGTTTCTCTACAGCGGAAAAATGGCGCCCATTATAGTTTCCGCCATAACAAAGCTCACCGATATTGAATTCTTGTTTATGCGTTTGAATAAACTCTTCCAATCCTTGAGTTCTCTTTCTTTCTTCACTACTGTCATTTGTCTTACTATTGAACGCGGCGTAGTTGGCAGCCTCGACCATGGTCTTTAAGCGATTAGTTAGCATGCCAGTTAATAACAAACTTAGAGCCTTGTCATCCTCTGCTGTCGACTGACTGACTTTATTCAGCCGTTTGATCGCAGCATAAGGATCACGATGCGCTAGCTGTATGATAGAGCGCCACATATCACTTTCGAGCAATTGGCGGTTTTCCTCACGTGCGGTGAAGGCGACTTGGTACCAATCTAACCAATCCATCAAAGCTAGATCGACAAATGGGTCATATAAGTCGGGCGCTTTTTTCGCCGCACGCAAACGCTGAAAATCATCATTACGCAATTGATTCAAGTCGGTCAAAAGCGACTGATGTTCGGCATAAGTTGACGCATTCCGGTATTGTTTGAAGATAAGCTGAGGGCGCTTACATGCAGGATTGGTGATGTCAATATTCCAATACTGGCAGGGTAACCGCTCCTGAGCAATCACAGTAAATGACACTACATTGAGCAAGATTATCAAGAATAGTCTGGGAAAGTGGGCGCGCATATTCTGAAAAATTATTATAAAAAATCACTGAATACCAAAATGGTAATACTAAAGCTGCTTAGTCGTGCATCTAACAACTCTAATATCAATAAAATTCCTTGAACTATTGCGCCATTGATTATTTTAAAATCTCTGTCAATGCCCGACCTTCAGAACCTGACGGTAAGCGGATGCGTAGCAAGTGCGACAAAGTCGGTGCGATGTCCATTACTTCAGCATATTGACCATACGCACCCGCTTTGATCCATGGCTTGCCCATGATCATCAGCGGTACATTGGTATCGTAGGTGTAGGGCGTGCCGTGGGAGGTGCCGGAGTTGGTCGAGCCGAAATACCAGTAAGGTTTCACCACGACCATTAGGTCACCCGACAATTGCTTGTGCCACGCTCTTTGCATGAGACGGCTGATACGGTCATTCGGTAGCGCGCCTTGTTCGAGTTGAGCGCGGGTGTAAGTCGTTGCTACGCCATTGTGGTTGAGCATAAAGCGGGCGGCGGCATTTTCTACCTCGGTGCGGGTAATGCCTTTTGCTTCGGCTTTGCTGTAATCAAAAAAGAAGTAGGGCGCTGACCATTTGCGGATGAGTTTTTCGACGCCAAATTTTTCTTGTAAATGTAGATTCAAGGCCGCTGACAGCTTGCTGCTATCGAGTCGATTGGCATCGCGTCGCATGCTTTGTGAAAATTCGGGTGTGTTGGCGAAACCATGATCGGCTGTCAGCACCACGAGGGTATTCTCCAGCCCCACTTTTTTATCAACTTCATTTAAAAATTTCGCCAGCAGACGATCTAGACGTTGCAGATGATCGTGCGACATTTTGCTTTCTGGTCCCCACATATGATTGACATAATCGTGGCTAGACAAACTGACGCCCAAAACGTCGGTCGCGCCAGATGGGTTGTTGCCTAGCTTTTCGCCGTCCATTGCCGCACTGGCGAAATCAAGTGTTAATTCGTCGACGTAAGGGCCAGTGAATAATTTCTCGTAGTATTCTGCGTCCGGTTTGCCAGATGCGCTGTCATAGACGTAGGGCAGGCGTTTGCTGCTATTTGAATTGGCTGGCGCGACGATGTCATCATGCGCATCATCGTGATACGCCGCGTCTGGCAACATGGTCGTCCATTGTTTGCCATAGAAACGATCTTGCGGTTTGTTGGCATGAAAAGCCGTGTGCCACGCTGGGTGCTGATTCATGTAATACGTGCTGCTGGCAAAGGCGCCGTTTTTTTTCATCAACATATAGGCGGTGCCAGTTTTTCCCGCTAACAAAATCGCGCCGCGATCCTTACCAGAGACAGTCAGCACTTTGGATCGATTGCCGGTGGCGTAGCGCAATTCATCGCCGACGGTACTGACTTTTAAGTTGGCGGGTGAAGTGCCATCGCTGGGTTTGGTTTCGGTACCGATATAGCTGTACTGTGTGTCTTCGGTACAGTACACCGATGTGGAGGTGCGAGGATCAAACCAAGTATTGCCGATAATCCCATGCTGATAGGGATAGGCGCCAGTCAAGACTGCGCTGTGGCCGACCGCAGTCACGGTAATGCCATGCGCTTGGTGTGCATTGCCAAACCAGGCACCTTGCTCCATCAATCGCTTAAAGCCGCCTTCGCCAAATTGATGGCGATAGCGTTGTACTTGTTCATTCGGGAGGCCGTCGACGACTAAGACTAAAACGAGTTTGGGTGCTTTGGCGATAGGCGTGTTTGGATTGTTGGCTGGGGCGTTGGCGGCGATAGCAGACAGCGAATGACTAGCAAAGACGACCGTCATTAGGCTGGCGAGCAAGCTGCGGCGCATCGTCGAACGCGGCGTCGTTAATTTTGAATTCAACATAATGGTAGGGTGGCAGGTAAAGTCAAGAAAAGTACTAAGCATACCGTAAGTGCGCGCTTAAATTAAGTATAGCGACTGCTTAAATTTTTCTACACGGAGTGCTATATGCCGGATACGGCTTTGCTGATACGACTTAGGGTTTTTTGCGCTTCGTCAAAATCAAAAACAGCGATTTGTTGTGCGAGCGTTTGTGTGAGATCGGGGAAGTGCGTGCCTAATAATTCGAGCAGTGTATTGGAAGCAGTTTCAGAGTCGAGCATACAGTTGTCTAACTCCACCGCCAGTGCGTCAATCGAAGCCAGCACTTGTGCTTTGTCGATGACCTGCCTTGTTGACGATGCCTGGGTGTCGCTCAAGGCTAGACTGGCGCAAGCACTCAAGGCTGGCGCTAAAGCGGCATCAAGTGCATAAATTAAGTCGTCACATGGTTTGTATCGTCTCTCTCGAATGGCAGACTCTAGTGCCCGCGCCGCTTGGGGGAGTTGCGCGATTTCAAAGGTGGCGGCGAGTCCTGCTAAAGTGTGGCAAAGCCTTTCGGCTTCATTCCAATTTTGATCAAGACACAGGCCGCGCAATTGTTGGATGGTGTCGACATGGTTCTTGTTGAATTTGACAAGCAAACTTCGTAATAGCTCGGGCTTGCCATTGACCCGCAATAGCGCGGCATTTAGATCAAATGGCGGTAGGCACTCTGGTAAAACGCTACGATCGTTGGCGGAAGTAGGCAAGGCATTAAATGGAAGATGGCCTGATGGTTCGAGGCGGATCCAGCGCGTCAGTGTGGCAAAGAGTTGTACCAAATTAATCGGCTTGGTGACGTGATCATTCATGCCGCAATTTAAGCTTTTTTCTCTATCGCCGGACATCGCATTGGCGGTCATGGCGATAATCGGCAAATGTTGGAAACGACTGTCTGCGCGCAGAATTTTGGTTGCTTCAAATCCATTCATGACAGGCATCTGACAATCCATGAGTACAGCGTCATACTGACAAAATTGTAGCTTCGAGACTGCTTCTGCGCCATGATTGGCAACATCGACGAGTATGCCTGCGGAGCTCAGAATCTCTTTCGCGACTTCTTGATTGATTTCATTATCTTCGACTAAGAGTATGCGAGCACCATACAAGGCACGTTGTTCTTCTTGGTAATCACTTAGGCGGCGTTTGTACTTGGCAGCTTCTGGCTGGGAGCTGGCTGCCGCTTGCGCAAAAAGTGCTTGCAGGCTATGTGGCGTGATGGTGTCAAACAGCACCGCAGTCACTTCTCTTTGCAATTGATCGTTTGCGCCTTCTTTTTTGTCCATCATGGCAAATGGCACCATGAGATAAATCGGTAAACTCATCACGCGCTTGATGGCTTGAATCCGCAATAGGGCGCTTTCGCTTGCATCCTTACTTTCATCCTTACTTTCATCCTCTATGGTCGGCAAGTCGATCAGAAGTAAATCATAGGTACCGCCGGAAATAAGCGATTTTGCTAAGCGTTCGATCACATCCGATACTTGCGCGACCGTGTCGACATGCAGCTCTGACGAAGTGAGTTGTGCTTGGTAGTCGAGTCGATTATGGTCATCGCGATCAAGAATTAAAATTCGTTTGCTGGGCGATGGATAGGATAATTCGAGTGACTGCTGGCTGGCCGAGATGCCAAATCTGGCGGTAAAAAAGAATTTGCTGCCCACCCCAAATTCGCTCTCGACACCAATTTGCCCCCCCATTCTTTCGACTAAATTTTTGCTGATGGTAAGACCTAATCCCGTGCCGCCAAATTTGCGCGTAGTCGAATTATCTGCTTGTGAAAAAGCTTGAAAGAGTCGAGTTTTTTGTTCGTCGTTGAGGCCCATTCCGCTATCTTCTATCGTAAAAATAAGCGCAATGCTGGGTGTTTCGTGCACTTTTGTCGATGAGGTGACGTCCGCTTGGCTGTCGATGGTAATGCTGATCTTACCTCGCTCTGTAAACTTGAGCGCGTTTCCGACTAAATTCGTGAGGACTTGGACTAAACGAAGCGGATCGCCTAGCAAGTGCTTTGGAATGTGATTAGCAATCTGAAAGCGCAGTTCTATGGATTTTTCAAGTGCCTTAATCAGGAAAGTGCTACGCAGATTGGCGATGACTTCGTCTAAATTAAAGTCGATGATTTCAAAATTCAACTTACCCGCTTCGATCTTTGAAAAATCGAGGATGTCATTGATGATATTGAGCAGATTACGTGCGGCGGCATCGGCTCGTTCAATGTAATGGCGTTGCTTGGCGTTTAAATCCGTTTGTAATACGAGGTAAGTCATTCCCATGAATGCGTTCATGGGCGTACGAATCTCATGACTCATGGTGGCGAGAAAATCACTCTTTGCGCGACTAGCATGCTCTGCTTCGGCGCGCGCATGTTCCGCGATTTCATAAGCGCGCAGCACTTCTTCATTAACCTTGAGTAGCTCGGCGGTACGTGCCGCCACGTTTTGTTGCAAAGTGATGTTGCGCTCAAAGAGCGAATAGGCGCCTGCGGTGTCGTTGACACTGCGCTCAACCCTATCCATCAGGGCATTATTGATCTTGCGCTGTTTGGCTAATTCTTTCTCTAGCTTCGCAATTTTTTCGAGCAGTGATAACTCTACAGACAAATTATTCTCCAATCGCAACACCTGTGAGCGTCTGGTTGACATGAATGCCGTTGAATTGCTCGCCATAGGTACTAAAACCCATGAACTTCGCGTCCTTTAATATCGCGGAGGCCTGGCACAGCCAGCCATTTTCTGCAAGTTCCACTCGTCTGAGTATGCAGTCGCATCCAATGATGATTTTGTAGTTTGGTAGTTCTTTTTGTAATAGATCAAGATTTTGCTGGATATTGTCGAGTAGGGCGTTCCCCTTGGCGATGGTGAGTACCAGGCCAGTGTCGATCGCGCAATAGAAAGTGAGGCTGCCATCGGGATTAGCTTTTTGGATAGAGCGAACAAAGTATTCGCCACCAACACGCAACATCACGGGGAAGGTGGCAAACATCTGAGGCGTCAGCGCTTGCAATTCGAGTCCGACCAAACGCGCAAACTCTTCGGCTGCAGGCTCTCCGTTGATTTCCGTCACGGTGCGGGTGGCCGGATCTGCTTCTGTGATGACTAAGCGAATGTCTGTGGGCTCGAAATGTTGGGAGCGAAATACTTTGAAGGGCAGAGTGGTCTCGAATAAAGCGAACATGGCCGCATTGTCGACAAACTGGCCGTCATTGTAGATTTTAGTCTTCACGAAACTTAAATCATCTCCGGCTGAGCCGCCCAATACCGGAATATTGCCCAGCATAGAATACAGGGTCGCGACCACTTGTTCTTCAAGCATAGACAAGCCATCGATCAATAGCATGCCAAACATTTGTTTGGCATCTAGTCCAGCTGACATGGCTAATTGCTGACGCAATTGATGTAATAAGGCTTCACTTTGCGGATGGTCAAATTGGTCCAAAGGATGAATGAAGAAGGGATGAACGATCAGTTCTTTGGATGACAAACTGATCCCAATCAAACTGCCTTCTTGATAGCCGAATTCGGACGTGATTTCACCGGAACTGGTGCAGCCTATGACAGGACAATCAAAAGCTTGCTTGAGCTCTGCACCTAAGTCGTCGAGATTAAATGTGGAGGCACAAAAAAACACGACCACGCGCATGTCTTCTTGCAAGATTTGCGCCGATAATTCTGCGACCGCCTGTTTTGCCTCCGCATGAAAAGAGCATCCCTGTTTCACCGTAAGCCGTTCAGTCTTGTTGCTCATTTCAGATCCTTAATTGGTCTTGATGTAGATGAAGAAGTTGGCTGCTTTACGCGAATTTCAATGTTTTTTCTGAGTGTGGAGAATAGCAAGATTAAATGCTTACTGATGCTAGTAGTTTGCCGGATTACCTAGGGTTGATCGTATAAGGACTGACGCAAAACTGACGCTAGTGTCGTTGGTTTTCCTCGCTTCGCCGTACAACTGTACTGTCTTCGGCTTCCCGCCTAGCGAGCGCAATTTTGCGTAAGTCCTAAGTATTTATGTTGATGTATTGTAGACATGCCAGCCTTTAGTACAAGCATTGATCATTGATTGATCCGCCTGAAAAAAACGGAAAAATGTTCTACAGTCATAAGCCTAAGACTCTTAGTTACTTTAGTATAATTATACTAAACCAATTTATTTTGATTCGCAAACACTCATTTTCATAAACGAGTGAGTGTCGCTTTTTTGTGGAGTTGACTCAACTTATTGCAGGCTTTGAACGAAGGTGAGGGACTAGCATTCGGATTGTCAAAGACG
>CAYXJI010000007.1:0-29492 GCA_964465175.1 uncultured Burkholderiaceae bacterium
TGAGCACGGCGAGGCGGCAACAACGACGCTGGGGCGGTTTTGCGTAAGTCCTATATTTGAATTATTTTATATGAAGCCTAACTCACCCGAAAATTCCACCGCTGTGGCACCCACCTTCCCCGACTTTTGGCTCGCCTTGCGTTTTTGGTTGAAACTGGGATTGATCAGCTTTGGTGGCCCGGCCGGACAAATTGCGATTATGCATCAAGAATTAGTCGAAAAACGTCGTTGGATTTCAGAACAACGTTTTTTGCACGCACTCAATTACTGCATGCTATTACCGGGACCCGAAGCGCAGCAGTTGGCGACGTATATAGGCTGGCTTTTGCATGGCGTGCGCGGCGGCGTGGTGGCCGGCGTCTTATTTGTGCTGCCGTCTTTGTTGTTGTTGATCGCCTTGTCCTGGTTGTATATCGCTTATGGTCAAACCAGTTTGGTGGCGGGATTGTTTTATGGCATTAAGCCAGCCGTGACGGCGATTGTTTTGCAGGCAGCGCATCGAATTGGTGGACGTACTTTAAAGAATGCGAGTTTGTGGATGATCGCGGTGGCGGCTTTCATTGCGATCTTTGTTTTGAATTTGCCGTTTCCTTTGATTGTATTGTGTGCTGCGGTAGTGGGTTATTGGGGGGGACGCCTTTTACCGCAACATTTTCGGGTGACTGGCGGACATGCCAATAATGCCAAGCAAGTGAGCTTTGGTGCAGCTGTGATTGATGACCATACGCCAACGCCACTGCATGCACACTTTAGCTGGGCTGGGTTGAGTCGGGTTTTGTTGGTCGGTGTGGTGTTGTGGGGTTTGCCTATGCTGAGCCTGCTTTGGCTATTCGGCTGGCAGCATACCTTGACGCAGATGGCCTGGTTTTTTACCAAAGCGGCATTCATGACTTTTGGCGGTGCTTATGCGGTCTTGCCTTATGTGATGCAAGCGGCTGTGCACCAGTACGCTTGGCTCAGCGCGGGACAGATGATGGATGGTTTGGCTTTGGGGGAAACTACACCCGGCCCTTTGATTATGGTGCTGGCGTTTGTGGGTTTTGTGACAGCTTATATGCAGGCCCTGTTTGGACCTGATCAGCTATTTTGGGCTGGTTGCGTGGCGGCAGTTTTGGTGACTTGGTTCACTTTTCTGCCTTCCTTTCTATTTATTTTGGCGGGCGGGCCCTTAATAGAAAGCACGCATAATCAAATTAATTTTACCGCACCCTTGAGTGCAATTACCGCTGCGGTGGTTGGCGTGATTGTCAATCTCACGCTATTTTTTGCCTATCATGTGCTGTGGCCGCAGGGATTGGCAGGAAGCTTTGATTTTTGGGCGGCGAGCATTGCCCTATTCGCGGCGATTGCTTTGATCCGGTTGAAGTGGAATGTGATGTGGGTGATTGGATTGGCGGCCTTAGCGGGATTGTCGATACAACTTGTTCTGAAGTGAAGCGATAAAAAAGCCTCAACAGATTTCTCTGTTGAGGCTTTTTCTATTTGCTTTTTACTTTAACTACTTCGACTAAACAGTAAGTAGAATCAGCGTAAGCAAACTGATTAACTACCGATGCGGCCGCCATCATTTTTTGTAATCACGATGGTTGCAGAGCGAGGGCGTTTGCCTGCACCGTAACCAGCATTCGCAGGCCATTGGCTAGTGTACTTAGTCGGATCACCGATGTTTGCCGCCGCTGTAGTTTCACCTGGGTGTTGAATATTGACGAACATGGCTTTGCCATCAGGTGTTTCTGCGATGCCGGTGATTTCACAAGCAACTGGGCCGACTAAGAAACGCTTCAAAGTATCGGCGCTAGGTTTTTTGCCGACATAAGTAGTTACTGCTAAATTGGAACCGTCGGTCTTCGTGTAATTCAGCGTCACTTTCTCACCGTCGCCGACTTGACCTGGCAAGCCTGCCAGCATCATGCAGTTTGTCACATCCGTGTAAGCGCCATCGTCGGTTTGTATCCAGCAGATACCAGTCGCTGGGCTGAATGCTAAACCATCAGGGCTAGACATATCTTGATCGTTGGTTAAGCTAGAGAGATTTATTTTACCTGCTTCGGCGCTGGCTTCAGCGGCGAACAAATACACGTCCCAAGTGAAAGTCAAAGCCGCTGAACCTTCCACGCCTTCTTTCATACGCAAGATATGACCGTTCGGGTTACCGCTTAGCGTGGACGTGCCTTTCATGTCGGTGTAGGCGCGTGGATTGGCAGCATCCGGTACCAATTGTGAGGAGCCAGTCGCATTCACATTACGATTGCTATTATTGGTCAATGCATAGTAAATCTCGCCATTGGCAGGATTGACTGAACACCATTCTGGTCTGTCCATCTTAGTCGCGCCAACTGCGTCGGCCGCCAGACGTGCGTTAACGCAGATGTCCGCATGATCGGCAAACTTGTAGGCAGCGTAGGCGGCAATTTGCGCGTTGCTCATTGCCAGCTCTACCCATTTACCCGTGCCATCGGCGTTAAATTGGGCGGTGTACAGCTTACCGCTGTCTAAGTATTTATCGCCCATCGCTAATGGATTAGTGGAATTCGCATCGGCTGCATCCCAATTCGTAGCGGAGACGAATTTGTAGATGTATTCATTCCGTGAATCATCGCCCATGTAGACAGCGAGTGGTTTGCCTGCGACGGCTTTACTGAAGGCTGCGCTTTCGTGAGCGAAACGACCGAGGGCAGTACGTTTTTTTGCTGCTTTGGTTTTATCGAACGGGTCCATCTCGACGATGTAGCCCATGCCATTCATTTCATTGCGATAGTCATCGATACCATTCGTGGAGCTGCCGGTCTTGCTGATATTCCAGCGTACATATTTGTCGTCTGTGCCGCCAGTTTCCCAGCCGTGGCGTGAGCTGCCACCTTGGCTGCGGCCATAGCGCTTCAGCGCCGCCACACTCTTATCATTGCCACGTGCTGTGTCATCCGTCGCACTACGTGTGAAGTAGCCAGACCAGTTTTCTTCACCGGTCACAAAACTGTTCCAAGGCGTTTTGCCTGTACCGCAGTTGTTCAAGGTGCCACGGGTTTTTAGGCCTGTTGCAGCATATTTGGTGATGGCAAGCGCATTGCCGCGCAATGGACCAGAGATTTCCATGTCGCTTAAGCAGGTGAAGCGGCGATTGAACGCGGAATCCTTAACGTATTCCCATTTGCCATTGGCTTTACGTACTTCGACAAATGATACACCGTGAATCGCGGTTTCTTTGTCGACTTCTGACGCTGGACGTGGCAGAGTTGGCGTGCCGCCATTCGCATGCAAGAAGAAAGACGCGTATTTCTCATCGGTCGTTGCTTCATGATTCACACCTAACAATCCACGATCAACGGAAGTCAATGAGGCCTTACCGTCAGCAGACAGGCCAAACCATTCCATACCATCATGGTGATCACCGGCGCGGTTTTCATAACCGGTATCAGTGCCGTCATTTTTGTAGGCGGCAGTGCTGGCTGTCAATGGATCACCCAAAGCATAAATGGCCGTAGCTGTGTAACCAGCAGGCACGATGACGCTATCTAACAAGCTCTTTGCCACTGGTGCGAAACCGAGCAATTTTTCGGTCGGTGTCGCCGCGGTCTTGTCGCTGGAACCGCCACAGGCGCTCAATGCGCTAGAGCCAACGAAAGCGCTGGCAATTGAGGCTGCGCCACCGCGCAACAAACTACGACGGCTTAAACGTGCATCTAAAATGGCACTGAAATGGTCGTTTTTTGTATCGTTGTAACCGATGTCATCTGGATCAACAAATGACAAGGTTTTATCGTTAGATTTACTCATAGCTTCTTTTCCTGTGAATGGAGGGGGACGGAAGCCGAGGATGATAGGTGGCGGATGTGACAGCGCAGTGACCACTAGATGACGAAATGATGACAGAGAAATTTTTGCTTAAAAAAAGAGCCTGCACAAAACTTCGTGCAGGCTCAAACCGGTACTACTCACTTAGTCTTGCCGAGGAAGTGGTGCTAACTCAGATCGACTTTACCAACAAAACATTAAATCACTATGCTGCCACCTTCGCTTTCTTGCCACTAATGGCGTAGAAGGCTTTCATCACCAAACGGAAGATCAAGCGTATGAACGTCAAGGTAAATACCGCTTCGATCAAAGTCACAATCAGCGCTAAGGCCTGGTTGTAACGATCAGCGCGGCGGCCTAATTTTGCCATCATGCGGTCACGTGCAATCTCGATGCTGTCGTAGAAACTAGGTACGACTAACAAGGTCAAGATAGTAGAAGTAATCGTGCCGCCGATAATCGCGATCGCCAGTGGGCGATAAAACTCACCACCTTCACCCAGACCTAAGGCGACCGGGATCATGCCCGCGATCAAAGCGAAGGTCGTCATCAGGATGGGACGCAAACGGACGCGGCCTGCATGCATCAAGGCATCTTCTCGATTCATGCCAGCTTTTTCTTCTTTACGCGCGGCGTCGAGCAGTAGAATCGCATTTTTTGCGACCAAGCCCATCAACATAATGATGCCGATAAAACTCATCAGATTGATCGTGCTACCCGTTACCATCAAGGCGATCACGACACCGATCAACGACAATGGCAAGGACAACATCACCGCCAAAGGCGCAGTGAAAGAGCCAAACTGCATCACCAAGATCAAGTACATCAAGCCTATACCCGAGATCAAAGCGATCAACATTTCGGTGAACAATTCATCCTGATCTTGACCCGCGCCCGCCAATGACAAGCCATAGCCCGGTGGGTAGTTGAACGATTTGGCTAAGTCCATCGCTTCCTTGGTGACTTCACCGTTGGAACGACCTTGCACATTAGCGGAGACCGTAATCGTGCGTTTGCCATTGCTATGCTCGATACTGGACGGTCCCTTACCCATGCTGATCGTAGCGATTTGATCTAAAGGAATCATTTCGTTGGTGCCAGTTACTGCAATCGGTAAGCGTTCTATGTTTTCTTTACTGACGCGATCGGCTGGATGCAAACGTACTGCGACGTCGCGAGTTTCACCAGTAGGATCAACCCAGTCGCCAACCTCGATACCAGCAAACGCAACACGTAAAGCCTGTGCCGCATCGTTGACCGAAATACCCATAGAGTTTGCCAGACCACGATTCATTTCTATCTTCAGTTCTTTCTTTGGATCTTGCTCAGACAAACCAATATCCACCGCACCTGGCACTTTGCGTAATTGTTCCATGTAGGCGTTGGTGATTTCCATTAATTTGCGTGAATCAGGGCCCGTGAATTCGATCTGAATTGGTTTGCGTGCACCATTGTTCAAATCATCCAATACCACATATTCCGCACCGACCAATTGTTTGATCTTTGCACGCAACTCGACCGCGATTTCTTTGGCACTACGTTTGCGGGTATTTTTCTTACCGATATCGACGTAGATACGGCCACCTGCTGCATTGATATTGCTATTGGTTTCTTTTACTTCAGCAATGGTACGCGCTAAGGCTGCGGCTCTTTCCATTTTCAGTCGAGAATATTCGACGGAGGATGAGGCTGGAGTACGTACTTCTATCATCAAGTTGCCGGAATCTGCGGTTGGCAAGAAGCTAGTGCCACCGAATTTTACTTGTAGGGCCAAAGCGCCGATCAAGGACATCAGTGCAATCGCGCCCATCCAGCGGCGGTGATGCAAAGCCCAAGCAATCACGCGGCCATAACGATCTGCTTGACTATCAAACCAATCATTAAAACGTGCCAAGACTTTGCTCAAACCTTTTTTCGGCGCTGTGTGATGATCGGCTGGATCACCCCAATAGGCGGACAACATAGGATCGAGTGTAAATGAGATACCGAGGCTGACCAAGACGGAACAAGTCACGGTCAAAGCAAACGGACGGAACCATTCGCCCGAGATACCAGGCATGAACGCGACCGGAATAAATACAGCGATAATCGAGAACGTCGTAGCGGCCACGGCCAAACCGATTTCGGCTGTACCTTCTAAAGCGGCAGTGCGACGATCCGAGCCATTTTGCATATGACGCACAATGTTCTCACGCACCACAATCGCATCATCAATCAAGACACCGATCGCCAATGACAAACCGAGCAAGGTCATGAAATTCAAAGTAAAGCCACATAACCAGACCGCGATAAACGCCGCGATCACGGATGTTGGCAAACTCAATGCGGTAATTAAAGTTGAACGCCATGAATTCAAGAAAGCGTAGACCACGAAAATCGTCAATACCGCACCGAAGATCAGCGATTCAATCACGTTATTCAAGCTGTTTTGTGCATCTTTACCACCATCACGTGTCACTTCCAATTTGGTGCCAGGATGGTCTTTCGCGAGATCTTTGTTGATTTCTTCGACTGCTTTAACGACGTTTTTTGCAACGCTCACTGTACTTGCTTCGCGAGAGCGTGTGACTTGTATCCCCACATTCGGTTTGCCACTGCGTATGCTCAAGCCATTGATATCAGCAAAACCGTCTTCTATTGTAGCAACTTGACCGAGGCGTACGATTTGATCACCACGACGTTTGACCACGATGTTTTGAAATTCAGCAGGGCTTTCGATACGACCGACTAAACGTATGCTTTCTTCTTCTAATTCACCGCGTACTTTGCCGACCGGTGCGTTGGTATTTTGGCTGCGCAATGCAGAGACGACTTCGCCAGCGGATACATTGAATTCACGTAATTTTTCAGCACGCAATAAGACCGACAACTCGCGACGCAAAGCACCGTTGACATTCACCGTTGCAACGCCATGTACGCCGCGCAAACGCGTTGCCAGCGTGTCTTCCGCCATACGCGAGATCTCGGCGTGGGTTTGACTACTGGAAGATAAGGCCAGATTTAAGATAGGCTGCGTTGAAGGATCAAAGCGCTGCACAATCGGTTCGCGCATTTCGGTGGGTAATTTATAGCGCACGGACGAAATTACATTGCGGACTTCTTCTGCCGCTTCTATCATATTTTTCTTGAAGGAGAAGCGCATTTCAAAACCAGCGCTGCCTTCGTTGGAATACGAATAAACTTCATCGACACCGGAGACACTTTGCAGTGATTTTTCCAGACGATTGACGATTTCGCGTTCTACCGTATCGGGTGAAGCACCAGGATAAGGAATGCTGACGAACAAGCCCGGAATTTCGACATCGGGATTTTGATTGACGCGCAGCTTACTCATAGCGAGTAAACCCATCGCCATCATCGCAATAATCAGGACGATGGTGGCAATGGGGCGTTTAATACTAAAGTCGGAGAGAAACATGATCAGTTCCCCATCGCGATGTTAGTGCCGCTCAAGTCTTTATTTAATGCAGTTTTGGTATTTAAGGTAGTGGCCATTTCGACTACCTGACCTTCTTTAAAGCTAGAGCTAGGATTGCGCATGATCACATCACCAGCCACCACGCCACCACGTACTTCATAGTTACCAGTGCGGACATCACGGCTGCCGAGCGCTAACTCAACTTTGTTTAAACTCTTGCCCTTGACGCGCCAGGCATAAGTCTTGTCACCGGATTTGACCAATGCGCCTTCTGGCAACATCAAGGCAGAGACGGTTTCGGCTTCGATATTGCCTTCGGCATACAGACCAGAGACACGTGGTTGCTTGCTATCAGCAAAGGCAACTAAGACTTCAACTTGGCGTGTCACATCGTTGGCGGCAGGATCAACGCGGGTGACCTTGCCACGGAATTCCTGACCAGCATAACCATTGATGCGGAAGCTCACGTTTTGGCCAGGTTTGACCATGCCGATTTTGTCCGCAGAGACGCGTCCTGCAAAGCGCATACTATTTGGATCGATGACTTTGACTAATTCTTTACCTGCCAACGCCGTGTCGCCAGGTGAAACTTTGCGTTCGCTGATGATGCCATCAAATGGGGCGCGAACTACCGTGCGTTGTAATTGTTGCTGCGCTGATGCGGCGCGTGCTTTTGCCGCTGAGACTTCACTTTGCGCCGTGTTGCGACGTACTTCAGCGTCGTCCAAGGCCTGCATAGAAGTCATACCCGAAGCGCGCAAAGTTTTTAGACGTTGGAGATTGCGATCCGCCTGATCTAAGGCCAAAGCTGCATTGCGAGCCGAATCGTTAGCCGAATTTAAATTATCACGAATTGAAGTCTCATCCAGACGCACTATCACGTCACCGCGTTTGACGGCTTCGCCATTCTCTTTTAGCACTTGAAGTACGACAGTAGAGACTTCCGCACGCAAGTCAGCTTTACGTTCTGGTTGAATTGAGCCTATGACTACAGGGCCAGATGCCAAGGCATTGCTCTGTAAATTCAGAATGTCTTCATTCGCAATAATGAGTTTTTCAGGACCCGCGTTGGCACCATTCTTAGCCACGGTGGCAGAAGCGCTGGCGCTGGCAGAGGCGCTGGATTTAGCATCAGGGGCTGAGTTGCTGCAAGCGCTGAGCGCCGAAGCGATGGCGAGAACAAGAATGGTTTTACGTAACATGATGAGTACCTACTGAGGTAAGGGGTGGATTCGCGATGGTGAGTATTCCGCAGCGGGGCTTGTAGTTCAAGGCGCAAAGTAGTCAAGCGCGGAATTGCGGGGATGAAATGCAAAAAATCCGGTGTGAAATGAAAATACAGTGTGACGCTCTTTGAGCGCGCTTTGACCGCTATTTGCGGGGTAGTGATAAATTACCAATACTCTCCTATGCTTGTCTCCCGTGGCAGGTGAAAGCGCTATGCTGCGTGCTATCATGATTTCAATTTAGTCCTCCCATCTATCTTTAGTTTTTTACCATGACAGAACAAACTACATCTATTCAAACTCAACCAGAACAAACCACGATCAGCTATCGTCCCGCCGTCAAACGAGATGCCGTCTACATCGCCCAAATGGTCAACAGCGCCTACCGTGGTGATTCCAGTCGCACTGGCTGGACGACCGAAGCCGACTTACTCACTGGCACCCGCATCGACGCCGAAGAAGTCTGTAATTTATTAGAAGCTGATCACTCTGTGATCTTGTTGTGCTTACAAAACGGGCAAATCATAGGCTGCGTGCATTTAGAAAAAACACTAGATGCTGCCTATCTGGGACTATTTGTTGTGAAGCCCGGTTTACAAGGCGGTGGCATAGGCAAACAATTCATGCAAGCCGCCGAGCACTTAGTGCAAGCACAGTGGGGTGTAAAGAAAATGTGGATGACCGTGATCAGCGTACGCAAAGAACTGATCGCCTATTACGAAAGACGTGGCTATCAACAGAACGGCAAGGTCAAACCTTTTCCAGCCGAAGTCGGTGACGAATTCCGTTTGGTGAAGGATTTGCAGATGGTGGAGATGGAGAAGGTTTTGGGGTGAGGTTTGGTCGTGATTTCTGACAAAGCTCAGTGATCGGACGTAAGCAGGCTTAAGTAGGTGCGAACAAGCGATTCAGCGCGTTTAGTTTGGGCTGGTTCATGGCCTTGGCGTATCTCGCATAAAGTCTTTCCCTATCCAAAAACTGGGCGCCAGCATTAGGCCGACCACAATTAGCAAAGTTTCCCATTGCCGAAACGCCTCGTACTCCTCGATCGTATGTGCACGACCACCTTTGCCGCAATAAACATGCTTCTCACAAGGCTTGATTGGCGCATCGTTAAATTTAACAAAGCCATAAATCATTATGGCGGCAAGCAATACTGACATACTGATTTGATATTTCTCCTTAAGTGTCATGGACTTCCTTTTATAAAGCTGTTCGTAACTATTCAGCCGCTATAAAGCGACCATTTTTTGAGTAAAATTAAAACCTATTAATGTCATGCCGGATCTGATCCGGCATCCAGAATTTACCTTTAAGCCTGTGAAACTGGATTCCGGATCAAGTCCGGAATGACGATTCAACCGATTTTACTTAACTCAAACTGGCTTTATCATATGAGCTGAATAGTCACAGCTGTTCAATATTTGTTGGCTTCTTTTCGTTCTAACATCGTCCACCCCAACAAGCTCCAAGCCATTAAAAACGCCACACCGCCAATCGGCGTGATCGCGCCCAGCCACCGCACACCCGTCAGTGCCAAACCATACAAGCTACCGCTAAATACGACGATACCGAATAAAAACGCGATACCGATTTTGCTGAGTGCCCTTGTTGGTAGCCAGCGCGGCGCCAGCGCGACGATGAGTAGCATGCCTAATGCATGTGCCATTTGGTATTGCACCGCTGTGTGCCAGATTGCGAGCATGTCGGCGCTGAGTATTTTTTTGAGTGCGTGCGCACCAAAGGCACCGCAGGCGATGGCGATGAACATATTGAGTGCGCCGTAGGCAGCGATGTGACGTGCTTGCATAGTGAGTTCGGGAGCTTAAGAAGAAGGCGTATCTTATACTGAATCAGTGCTCAGAATCAGCGCAAATTCGCTTTGAATTAGTTTGTGGGATCGTCCAAAACGACAAGGGCGCAAAGAGTTAACTTTGCGCCCTTGCTGATTATGATTACTAATTATTGGCTATTGCAAAACTATGCTGCTTGTTTCGCCTTCGCCATTTTAAATTCCACCAACAACTTCGCTTCTTTTTCCTTCGCCGCTTTGAAGTGGCGTTCTTTCACATGACCATAGCCGCGGATATCTTCAGGGATGCTGGCGATAGCGACCAGCGTAGCTAAATTATCTGCGTTCAATTGCGTTAACAACTGGCTGATGGTTTGCTTGTACTCTACTGGCAAAGCACGTTCCATGCGACGTTCTTCGGTGTAGCCGAAGATGTCGAAAGTACCGCCGCGCAGAGATTTGAAGCTGGCCAACAAGCCAAATGCCTTCATCATCCATGGGCCAAATTGCTGCTTGATCAAATGACCCTTGTCATCACGTTTGGCAAATAGCGGTGGCGCCAAGTGGAAGTTGATTGCGTAATCGCCTTCAAACATGTCGGCAATTTTCTTTTGGAATTTGCCATCGGTGTACAGGCGGGCGACTTCGTACTCGTCTTTGTAGGCCATCAATTTAAACAAATACTTAGCTGCGGCTTCGGTTAGACGTAAGGCTTTACCGTCTACCACTTTACTTTCGGCTGCTTTGACCTGAGCAACAAAATCGCTATAGGTTTGTGCATAGGCAGCGTTTTGGTAGTCCGTCAAAAATGCCACGCGTTTGGCAATCGTGTCTTCCAGACTTGGTGCGCGTTTTAATTCGATGACGGTGGCCGGTGTGGTCAGGCGTTGTACGGCGGCTAAATCATTGGCTGCGACGCGACCCCAGTTAAAGGCTTGTTTGTTGAAGTCAATCTGTACGCCATTTAATTCTATGGCGCGCATCAATGCCGCTTCAGACAAAGGCACCCAGCCCTTTTGCCATGAATAACCGAGCATGAACATATTGGCGGCGATACTGTCACCCATCAATGCAGTGGCGATAGTAGTTGCGTCCACCATATCGACTCTGTCGTTGCCGCAGGCTTTACGGATTTCCGCCTCGGCAGAACCCGCCGGGAATTGCCAGTTAGGATTCTTGATGAAAGTCGCAGTCGGACTGCTGCTGGCATTGATCGCGCCTTGGGTGCGGCCTTCGCCCATACGAGACACGGCATCTTTGCCAGCGGTGACGATCAAATCGCACCCGATGACCAAGTCCGCCATGCCGGTACCAACACGGGTTGATTGTATGTCTTCAGCCTTGTCGGCCAAACGCACGTGCGACATGACCGCGCCGCCTTTTTGCGCCAAGCCTGTCATGTCGAGCACGGAGCAGGATTTACCCTGTAAATGCGCAGCCATCGCCATAATCTGACCGATAGTGATGACACCTGTGCCGCCGACGCCGGTGACGATGACGCCGTACGGTGTTGTCGTACTTGGTAATGCCGGTACTGGTAAGCTTGTCACGTCAAAAGCACTGCCCGCTTCGATTTTGGCCTTGGCTGGCTTTTTCAATTTGCCGCCTTCAACCGTGACAAAGCTAGGGCAGAAACCATTTACGCAGGAATAATCCTTATTGCATGAAGACTGGTTGATCTGACGTTTGCGACCAAATTCGGTTTCCAAAGGTTCTACTGACAAACAGTTGGATTGCACGCTGCAATCGCCACAGCCTTCGCAGACCGCTTCGTTGATGACCGCACGTTTGGCAGGATCAGGGAAACCTGGCTTGCCATCTTTGCCGATTTTTTTCCGGCGGCGACGTTTTTCAGACGCACAGGTTTGGTCGTAAATCATGGCAGAAACGCCCTTGCATTCGCGCAATTCGCGTTGCACCGCGTCGAGTTCGCTACGGTGGCGTACTGTAACGCCCTCGGCCCATGGATAGCCTGCTGGATATTTTTCCGGTTCGTCGGTGACTACGATAATCGGTGTCACACCTTCGGCTGCGATTTGGCGTGAAATCATACCAGGATCAAGTGGGCCGTCGAATTCCTGACCACCCGTCATGGCGACAGCGTCGTTAAACAGAATCTTGTACGTCATATTCACGTGACCGGAAACCGCGGCGCGAATCGCTAACAAACCGGAGTGATAGTAAGTACCGTCACCCAGATTTGAAAACACATGCTGCTCTGTGGTGAACGGTGCAGCACCGACCCAGGTTACGCCTTCGCCGCCCATGTGCGTGAACGTCGTTGATTCTCTGTCCATCCAGGTCACCATATAGTGACAACCGATACCCGCTAAGGCGCGGCTACCTTCGGGTACTTTGGTGGACGTATTGTGCGGACAGCCAGAGCAAAAATGCGGAATACGATCTTTGTTCGCATCGGGTTTGGAGACTGAATTTAAAGCAGCTTCTTTCGCTTCCAAATAAGTGACACGCTCTTTCACTTGTTGCTCGACCGGATGCCCGGCGAAATAACGGCTGATGCGAGAGGCGATCGCGCGGGCGATTTGGGCTGGACTCAGTTCGTAAGTCGCAGGTAATAACCATTCACCATGGCCGCTGCCTTTGATATTGGTCCATTCACCGGTGTCGTCGAATTTACCTACTACGCGTGGGCGGACTTTTTCTTCCCAGTGATATAGCTCTTCTTTCAAGGCGTATTCGAGAATCTGACGTTTTTCTTCTACGACTAAAATCTCTTCCAAACCGGTCGCAAATTCACGTACGCCGTCGGATTCTAAAGGCCAGGTCATGCCGATTTTGTATAAACGGATGCCGATGTCTTTGGCAACTTGTTCATCAATGCCCAGATCCGCTAAGGCCTGACGTGTATCTAGGTAGGATTTGCCGGCGGTGATAATGCCGATTTTGGCAGCTGGGCTATCCCAGATGATTTGATTGAGTTTATTGGCACGTGCGTAGGCTAAAGCGGCATACCATTTGTAGTTATTCATGCGCGTTTCTAGCGCCAGCACCGGATAGGGTGTGCGAATATGCACGCCGTCAGCAGGCATGGTGAAATCGCTAGGGATCACTGGTTTTACGCGGTCTGGATCGATGTCCACCACGCAGCCGGATTCAACGATATCGGTCACGCATTTCATAGAAACCCACAGACCGGTATAACGCGACATGGCGATACCGTGCAGGCCGTAATCTAAATATTCTTGTACGGTTGCTGGGTACAAAACAGGAATACCGCAGGCTTTTAAAATATGTTCACTTTGATGCGCGGCGGTGGAGGATTTGGCCGCATGATCGTCACCCGCGATAACCAAGACACCACCGTGGGGTGAAGTACCCGCTAGATTCGCATGTTTGAATACGTCACCGCAACGATCCACACCAGGGCCTTTGCCGTACCAGATGCCGAAAACGCCGTCGTATTTTGCGCCTGGGAATAGATTGACTTGTTGTGTGCCCCACACCGACGTGGCGGCTAAGTCTTCATTCACGCCGGGGTGAAAAGTGACATGGTATTTCGCTAGATGCTTTCTCGCTTTGGCCGCTGTGGTATCGACTGCACCCAATGGTGAGCCGCGATAGCCAGTCAGGAAACCAGCGGTATTTAAACCCGCTTTTTCATCCGCTTGACGTTGCAACATGGTCAGACGTATCAGGGCCTGAGTGCCGGTCATAAAGGCGCGGCCACGTTCCAGTGTGTATTTATCGTCTAGGGAAATATTGGTGTTGATTGATGCGCTACCACCCGCTTCAACTAATGAATTGTGCTCTGCCTTATTGCTTGGTGAGTTCATGCTGCCTCCGTATTTATTTTAATTGGCTTAGGTTTGCCTGAGACATTCGTCGATTGATATCAACTTGTGATTGCATCATACGCTGAATGCTTAAAAAACGAGCATAGGTTCTCTCAAGGAGACCTATACTTTGCAAGGGCAGCACAGTAACACGCGGCATATTGCCCCCCCCATGCACAGTCAGAATCAAAAAGACCAGTACAGTATGGCTGACAATTACCTTAAGTGTACTGGTATTCATGCCGCTGCCATTCTTGAAGTAATGGAAATATTCTTGTGTCGATAGGTGCGACTTAGGTATAACTGAGGTGCTTGGGGCTAGGATGTGATTGTGGCTTTAACGCCTCTCTCTCGCCTTGATCGCGTTATAATCTAAGAATGAAACTCAAATTTACCAAGATGCATGGCGCTGGCAATGATTTTATTGTCATTGATGCAATCAATCAGTCTATCGACTTTAGTCCAGAACAGTGGCGCGCCCTTGCGGATCGCCGTTTCGGTATTGGTGCCGATCAGATTTTAGTTGTCGAGTCTAGCCCCAGCAATGACATCGATTTTCGTTATCGCATATTTAATGCCGATGGTGGTGAGGTCGAGCAATGTGGGAATGGCTCGCGCGCCTTTGCGCGCTTCGTTATCGACAAGGGTTTGACGCAGAAATCCAAAATCCGTGTGCAAACCATGTCGGGCGTGATCGAGCCTGAGGTCGGTATGGATGGTCGTATTACTGTGAATATGGGCGTCCCTAATTTTGACCCCATGGCCTGTGCATTTCAGGTACAAGATCTGCTGCATCAGCGACAAGCGGCAGAAACGATTTGGGCTTTGCCATTGCAGGCATTGGCTACAACGGTACCCATTTCCTGCGTCTCTATGGGCAATCCGCATGCTGTGCAGATCGTTGCGGATGTCGAACAACATGCCATCATGAGCGAAGGCCCACAGATAGAGTTACATCCTCGTTTTGAAAAACGGGTGAACGCTGGCTTCATGCAAATTATGGACCCACATCAGATAAAGTTACGGGTGTTTGAACGTGGTGCTGGCGAGACTCTGGCATGCGGCACGGGCGCTTGCGCTGCAGCGGTGGCGGGTATTCGACGTGGCGTATTGCAGTCACCTGTAGAGGTGAAAATGCATGGCGGAGATTTACAAATTGCATGGGCCGGCGAAGCGCAGCCCGTATTTTTGAGTGGCCCAGCGGTCAGTGTGTTTGAAGGTGAAATCGATCTGCATCCGTTGATCTGATTTTAGATAAGCCCAATTCAACCAGAATTTTTGAAATAGACTATTAATGAATACCAACGATATCGCCGATTATTTAACCGAGCACCCACATTTTTTTGAAGAGCATGCCGAATTATTGGCCAAGATTAAGCTTACTAGTCCTGTCATGGGGCGATCGATTTCTTTGCAAGAAAGGCAGATGGAAATCGTACGTGAAAAACTCAAGGTGATGGAGCTACGTTTGGCTGATTTAATGCGCGTCGCGCAAGAAAATGATGCCATTACGGATAAATTCCAAACTTGGACGCGCACTTTGCTGTTAGCCCGCAATGATGTTGATTTGCCCTATATTTTGACGCAAAGTTTGCAGGCAATATTCTCCCTGCCACATGCCACTTTGCGTTTGTGGGGCGTGAACGAAGAGGTACAACATACCTGGTTCGCCGAACCCGCTAGCGAAGATGTGCAACTGTTTAGCAAAGGCCTGAGCAAACCTTATTGTGGTCAAAACCATGATTTTGAAGCGGCCGCGTGGTTAGAGTCGGATCTGGCAATTACTTCTATTGCCATGTTGCCCTTACGTTTAGCCGAAGACGATACTACATTTGGTCTCTTGATCTTAGGTTCACCCGATGCCGCACGCTTTACCAAAGAAATGGCGACCGATTTTTTAAGCAAGATCGCTGATACAGCGAGTGCCGCGCTGAGTTGCATGATTGCGGTTGTTTAGTTACTTGGCTAAGTAAGTCCTTTAGTTGAAAGCGCTTGGCTTATGGCACTAGCCAAGGTGTTCACTTACTCAGTGATTGCACAAAACCGGATTTAATTCGATGAGTTCAAGCGACAATCTTCAGCAGGTTCACACTTATCTCGAGGGTTTGCGTACACAACGTCAATTGTCGCCCCACACATTAAGTAGCTATGCACTGGATTTAGCGGAGCTGGCTGAGTTTGCGCAAGAACGTGCCTTGTCTAGTCTCAGCTATTTTGATGTGCGGCAATTGACCTCACAACTGCATGCGAAACAGCTCAATCCGCGCAGTATCGCGCGTAAATTATCGAGTTGGCGCGGATTTTTTGCTTGGCTGATTCAACAAGTTGAGATGCCAGCCAATCCCGTCGAAGGTGTAAAAGCACCCAAAAAGTCTAAATCCCTACCCAAAGCCTTAGGCACCGATGACGCCGTGCATTTGGTCGCTCATCACGGCAGTGATCAAGCCAGTGCCTTGGCTGACCGTGCGATGTTTGAATTGCTATACTCCAGTGGCCTGCGGGTGTCGGAATTGGTCGCACTCGATGTGCGTGACTTTAGCAATAGTCAGTACACCAGCTTAGCCTGGCTAGATCACGCCCAAGCCGAAGTACATGTGACGGGTAAAGGGAATAAGCAAAGAATCGTACCAGTAGGAAAACCCGCTTTAGCGGCGCTGCAAGATTGGCTAGCCGTGCGCCCCAGCTTAGTAAAATTGGAGCCGCATGCGCTCTTCCTCAATGAGCGTGGCACACGGATGTCAGTGCGCTCGGTGCAATTGCGTTTGAAGGCGCATGCACGGATGATGGGAAGTACGAGTGACGTCCACCCCCATGTTTTGCGCCATTCTTTTGCCACGCATGTCCTGCAATCTTCGGGTGACTTGCGTGCGGTACAAGAAATGCTGGGGCATAGCTCAATCGCTGCCACCCAAGTGTATACCGCATTGGATTTCCAGCACCTAGCCAAGGTCTATGATGCGACCCATCCGCGCGCTAAAAAATAGATTCTGCCTTGCTAATCCCGTTGATTGGTGCAACTCAATTGCAATTTTGCGGCATAATGTGACTTTCCTTACTTATACTGCGTGATGAAAAATTTGTTGGACAGCGACACGTCTAGGTCGCAAGATCAAACCAAGCTCGCCTTAGCTGAAATTCAATTGCGTGCCGCGCATGTGCGTGTTACTCACGCACGCCTCGATGTTTTGGGTACCTTACTCATGCAGCAGCGGGCGATGTCACATACCGAAATGCAAGACGCCTTGCCGACAATGGATAGGGTCACCTTGTATCGTGCATTGGATTGTCTGGCGGACGCTGGTTTGGCGCATAAAATTACGGGCGATGATAGGGTCTTTCGATTTAGCACTGGTAATGCAGACGATCGATCTGGTGTCACGACGGTGTTTGCCAATCCGGTGCAGCATCAACACGGCCACTTTAAATGTACACGCTGCAGTAAAGTGTTTTGCCTAGAACAACCGGCCGCTAGTAATACACTCAGCGATCAATTACGCGCGACCTTGGACTCAACGGCACTCAAGGGCTTTCAAAGTCATGATATCGAAGTCACCATCAAAGGCTGGTGTAATCGCTGCAATGACCATTAACTATTTGAACAATTATTCGAACAATTATTCGATCAAAAAACGACTATGGCGCTCATCCCTACCACCATCTTGACCGGCTTTCTCGGTGCCGGCAAAACCACATTGTTAAATCGCATACTGCAGGAGCAACACGGCTATAAAATCGCGGTGATCGAGAATGAATTCGGCCAAGAGAATATCGATAATGAGATCCTAGTACAAGACAGTAATGAGCAAATCATTGAAATGAACAATGGTTGTATTTGCTGTACGGTGCGCGGTGATTTGATTGTGGCACTGAACACCTTGACGCAAAGAAAAAATGCGGGTGAGTTGCACTTTGATCGCATTATTATTGAAACCACAGGATTAGCGAATCCCGGTCCCGTCGCGCAAACTTTCTTTGTCGATGAAGAGGTGGGTCTGCACTATATGCTCGATGCCGTGGTCACCGTGGTCGATGCCAAACACGGCATGATGCAATTGGATGAGCACGAAGAAGCGCAGCGTCAGGTGGGATTTGCAGACAAAATTTTGTTGTCGAAAGCCGATTTGGTGAGTGCGGAAGAATTGGCAGCGTTGAAACAACGCTTAGTCAGAATCAACCCACGAGCGCCGATTTGTGCTGTGGATTTTGGCAAAGTCGCCATCGCGGAAGTCTTGGATCTGAAAGGCTTTAATCTGAATGCCAAATTAGAACTAGACCCGGCGTTTTTGCTCGCAGAAGAGTCTGAGCATGAGCATGAAACCTGTAGCGCTGATTGTAACCACGACCACCAGCACAGCCACGAAAACCATCACCACGCTCATCACAGTGACGATATTGCGGCTTTTGTGTTTAAGACAAAAAAAGCATTTAATACTGAGAAGTTAGATTATTTTTTGGGTGGTTTGGTACAAGTCTACGGTCCCCGCATGTTGCGTTATAAAGGAGTGTTGTATATGGAACACGCCGACCGTAAAGTCATTTTCCAAGGGGTTCACCAAATTATGGGGACTGATATAGGAGGAAAATGGGCCGAACATGAAGCCAAAGAAAGCAAAATGGTCTTTATTGGTAAAAATTTACCGAAAGAGATTTTTATTCAAGGCTTGGAGCAATGTTTGGTATAAACTAGCGCCCTATTGAATTGAAGCCCATAATAATGGCGTGCCAATTCAATAGATTTGAATGCGGAACAAGCAAATATTCTACTTGTCCTTGAGGGGAAGTCGGGCTATAACACTCCAATAAGAAGAGCGTTAATCCCTACTTGCGTATATCAACCTGTTGTATCGAAAGTAAGCGAAGTGGCAACTAAATCATCTAAATCGACTGCACCAGTCAGTGCACCTGCAGCGCTCCTCACGGAAGAAGAGATTCTGAAGATGGGTGAAAAGGACTATATGAACGACGCGCAATTAGCGTTCTTCAAAGCCCGTCTGCAACAACTTGAAAAAGATTTGCTTAAGAATGCTGATGAAACTACCGAGCATTTACGTGAAACCGTGTTGGTACCAGACCCGGCGGATCGCGCTACGATAGAAGAGGAACATTCTTTGGAATTGCGCACGCGTGATCGCGAACGTAAATTGCTGCGAAAAGTACAGCAATCTATCGCCTCTATTGATGCTGGCGAATATGGTTGGTGTGAAGAGACTGGCGAACCTATTGGTGTGCCGCGTTTGATGGCACGTCCTACAGCGACATTGTCTTTAGAAGCACAACAACGTCGTGAGTTGAAGCAAAAGCTCTACGGCGATTAAATAGCATCGCTATTTTGCAGCAAAAAAATGCGCAGAGACTCTACTGCGCATTTTTTATTGCGAAGTAATGCAACTTCATTGCAGTATTCTGGTCAGATTAAAGTTATTCGTATTGAGTCAGCTCATGTCCCTCGCCTTTGTCAAACATAGACGCTTAAAAGCCATGGTCCTGTTATGGGCCATGTTGCTGGTGCTATTGTCGGCGCAGTGGCTAGGATACGCCCACCGTATGTCGCACATTACGACCGTCACGGGCGAGGTATTGACTTTAGCATCTGATGGCAATGGCTATCTCGGCATACAAAAACTCTCGAATACAACAGAGAATAATATTCACTCTTGTCTTTTGGTGGATGCTGCCAGTATCGCGGATGGCTTACAGCATAGCGTGAGCTTAGCTATTCCAAGTTTGTTGACTCGTGAATCATCCTATCGCAGCTATCATATTGTTTGGCTCGCCTCGTTGCGCTTGCCTTTCTTATCGCGCGCACCACCCCTCCTGAAAATTTTATAGTTTTTTGCCGCCACCTTACCCACTTTGCTAGCGCTGTTTTGCGTCAAGCCCAAGGTGCAATTGGTTTATGTCACGGCAACCCTTGTACGCTATTCAATTTCAGGAATTATCATGTCTTTAAAACACAGTATCTTAGCTGGCGCTATTTGCGCAGCATTTGCGCCTATCCATGCCTATTCTCAAACCGTTGTGACAGTCTCTGCTAACCCCTTAGGTAAAGACGAAAGCATGCAAATTTTGAGTCCGACTAAAGTTTTATCCGGTTCAGAATTACGCGCCAAAATCGGTAGTTCTTTAGGTGAGACGCTGGGTAGTGAATTGGGCGTGAGTGCTTCCGGCTTTGGCGCCGGTGCTTCTCGTCCTATTATTCGCGGACTAGAAGGACCACGCGTTAAGATTTTACAAAATGGGATGTCGGTTGCCGACGTATCGGGTCTTTCTAATGATCACGCCGTTGCCAGCGAAACCGCGAGTTCGCAACAAATTGAAATCCTACGTGGCCCTGCCGCTTTGCTGTACGGCAGTGGTGCGATTGGTGGTCTAGTCAATGTCGTGGATGGACGCATTCCGACTAGCTTGAGCAAACAATTAAATGGTGAATTTGAAGTCAAATACGCCACCGTGAACGCTGAGAAAAGCGCCTCTTTTTTCCTCGATGGTTCCGTGCAAGACATTGCTTTACATTTTGACGGTAATCATCGCGATACGGATGATTACAAGATACCTGGCTATGCCGATGCGGCTGGCCATTCCAGCATACAAGGCAGCTTGCCGTCGAGTTTTACGCGCGAACGTAGTTTAGGATTTGGCGCATCGCTAATCCAATCTTGGGGACATATTGGTGCTTCGATCCAAGACATGGCAGATACTTATGGCATTCCAACCGATGAGCGTTCTTTTATCGATTTGCAGCAAACACGTTACGATTTGGACGCCGCGGTCTATCGTCCTTTTTTGATATTTGATGCATTCAAATTCAAGCTGGGATCGACCGACTATGCGCATACCGAAAAAATGCCAGACGGTACGCCCGTGACGAATTTTAAAAATCGTTCCTTAGAAACGCGCGCTAGCTTGTCTCACGCCAATTGGAACGGCTGGGAAGGTAGCGTCGGTATTCAAACCGAGAATACCAATTTTTCCGCTTTGGCAGCGAGCACCGGTCGCGCCGATACGGTGCCGACCACACGCTCCACATCGAATGCGATTTTCATCGTTGAGCAAAAGAATTTTGGTCCAGTCATCGCCAGTGGCGGTGCCCGTTTTGAAAGTGTAGAACGTCGACCAGAGGCGCAATTTCAATTGGCGCAGCGTAAATTTAATTTGCATTCTTTTTCCTTGGGCGCGATGTTGCCAATGGGGGATGGCTATGCCTTAGTCAGTAGTTTGTCATCGGCGCAACGCGCACCCGCCACTGAGGAATTGTATTCCCATGGCCCGCATGAATCGACGCGGACTTTTGATATTGGCAATCAAAATTTGGTTGCCGAGAATTCTAGAAATGTCGAGTTAGCACTGCAAAAAACCAGTGGGTTATGGCATGGAAAAGTGAACTTGTTTGTGAATAAAGTGAGCCATTATGTGTACGGTGAAATCGATGGGTTGCAAGTGAATGAAGAAGGCGAGCCTGATGCTGAGGGCGAATTTACCCAGCGTTACTGGAAGCAGGCGGCAGCGACCATTCGTGGCGCTGAAGCTGAGCTTGCTTTTAACCAGTTGGGCGAGGGCTTTTCTTTCCGCACCTTTGCAGATACCTCGCGCGGTGTTTTAGATCGCCGCGGCAATTTACCTTTGCAAGCAGCCAATCGTGTCGGTATGGATTTTGGCTATCGGAATGCTGGCTGGCGTAACACCGTGAGTGTCTTGCATGCGCAGCGCCAAGATCGCTTGGCGGCATCGGAAAGTTTTGTGACGCCATCATTTACCAAAGTCGATGTCAATGTGACCTACACGCATCCCTATATGAACGCCCAATTGACTTGGTTTGCGCAGATCAAAAATTTATTGAATCAAGATATCCGCCTCTCGACATCGGTCCTGAAAGAAACAGTACCGCAAGCCATGCGTGGATTTATTGTGGGCGTGCGCGCTAGTTTTTAATTCTTTTCGGATGGGGCGCTGCAGCTTGGTAGGATGCGAATGAGTGGGAAGGCGTATCATTTGTTCGCATCACAAAATGCAGTTTGCTATGAAATTTTTCTATCAAATCCTGTCCGATTTGTCTTAATTGTTACAAGACGTGACAAATTTTATCAATTTAAAGCATCTGATGTAGAGAGTAAGTGAGCAAAAATTGCCCAAATCCGTCTATACTACAAAGCATCGCAAGTAACACAGGAATGGGTAGATTCCTGTATTGGTTTGCAATCATCTGTAATGTTAAGATAAGTTTTTTTGATAATTAGATAGGTAGCTGTGGGGATTTTTAAGCTTTTCGGCAAGAAGCCAGCGCGAACGGAGACAACCAGCTCCGATAAGCCTGCTTCTAAGAAAACTCGAGTGAAGTCGCAAAACACCGTCATTGGAAAAATCCAAGATGACGAGGCATTGACACATGCATTGACCGAGAAAAAGCATATTGCCAGAGCGACCGAACGGAAAATAGACGCGATTGAATTCGAAATGTCGCGCGATATGGGGCGCCCCAAATCGATACCAACCAAAGCCGCTGGCCCAGAAGGTTTGAAGCGCACCGAGCCCAACCAATTTCATACTGATTTCATTGCCACTGACTTTTTGAGTACGGTGGCACTTAGCGTTCCGAATACCGAGTTATTGCTAGGTGCTTCAGAATTACACACAGGAGCGATGGGGCAGATAGAATCGGTACCCTTGCTCGAAGAAGCCGCGATCTTATTCGCAACCGGCCAAGTGAAAGTCGCGGAGCACATGCTACGCAGCGCGATTGATCTCGACAATCTAGGAAATGCAGCGCCTTTAGCTTGGTTTATGCTGTTTGATCTCTATCAGATTGAACAAAATCAATACGCGTTTGAAAGTTTGTCCTTGGATTATGCGGGCAAATACGAAACCTCACCCCCTGTTTGGCACAGCTCTGAAGTGTTGATGGATGCCGAAGAGGAGCAAGTCGAGAGTGCAGTCCCTAGCGTGACTTTCCCTGCGCAATTGGACGGCGAAATTATCAAATTGCTGCAAAAATTAAATACCTTTAGTGAAAAAAGTAAGGTGTTAAGACTCGATTTTGGCCGCGTGAAAGCCGTCGATCCTGTCGGTTGCGGTTTGTTATTGCGCGCCATGCGTAATTTGAAAAAATCCAAACACGATTTGATCGTGGTGGCGGCTTCCAATTTGACCGAGCAAATTCGTTCCATCCTAGAAGTTGGCCGACGTGATGAAACAGAAGCGCCGTGGCTGTTGTTGATGGAAATTTTGCAGTTGCTACAACTCAAGGAAGCGTTTGAAGAGGCCAGTATCGACTACTGCGTCACCTTTGAAGTGTCGCCCCCCGCCTTTGAAGCACCTACTAGTAAAGTGACCACTGCAGCCCCCGAGGTCGTAGAGGATGCACATCAAGAACCCACTGGGCAATTTATGATGCCTAGGGTGGTCGAAGGCAGTACCGAAGCCTTGGTGAAAGAAATTGTTGAGTATGCAAAATCACATGAGCTCGTGGTACTCAATTGTTCGCGCTTGGAGCGTGTGGAGTTTGGTGCCTCGGCACAGTTATTGAACGGTTTGGTCGCGATCTCATCCACCAAAGGCAAATCCATTCAGTTTCACGAAGTAAACTATTTAGTCATGCATCTTTTTAATGCCATGGGCCTTAAAAATATCGCCGCAATTTTCCCTCGTAAGCAGTCTTAAATCTTCTTGCTTAGCCGCCTTGCAATCGGCAAAAAACACCCCATTTCTGTATTTCTGAGCGCGGTAATCCGAACACGGTAATCTAGCGTGCCTTTGCAACCTACGGCTTTTGGTATCAACAAATTATCTCAGCTCGCTAGGCACATTGAGCACTAGACGCAATACCTGTCTCGCACAAAAAACTGTGCGCGGGCCTGGTCAAACCGCAAGAACAATTGAGGAAACTATGGAACAATTTCACGGCACCACTATCTTGACAGTACGTCGCGGCAATATGGTGGCATTGGGTGGTGATGGTCAAGTCACTTTAGGCAATATCGTCATGAAGGGCACGGCTCGTAAAGTGCGCAAGCTGTATCACAATAAGGTGCTGGCGGGTTTCGCCGGCGGTACTGCCGATGCGTTTACTTTAATTGAGCGTTTCGAATCCAAATTAGAAAAGCATCAAGGTCATTTAATGCGAGCCTCGGTTGAATTGGCCAAAGATTGGCGTACCGATAGGATGCTGCGTAGACTAGAGGCCATGCTTTTGGTGGCAGATAAGGATTGCACGCTAGTGATCACCGGAAATGGCGATGTATTGGAGCCAAATAACGGCATAGGCGCGATCGGTTCCGGTGGGACTTTTGCCCAATCTGCCGCCATAGCCTTGTATGAGAATACTGATTTATCCCCCATTGAAATCGTCAAAAAATCCTTGACCATTGCTGGTGAGCTTTGCATCTACACCAATCTTTCTCACACCATAGAAACCTTAGAATAAACGCAATCAAGCAAGTGACAAACCCAGCAAAGAATTGAGATCATCATGATGAATATGACACCGCAAGAAATCGTCTCTGAGTTAGATAAACATGTCGTAGGCCAAGATAAAGCAAAACGCGCCGTTGCGATTGCTTTGCGTAATCGTTGGCGTCGCCAGCAAGTCGCGGAGCCTTTACGTTACGAAATTACACCTAAGAATATTTTAATGATAGGCCCAACCGGCGTTGGTAAGACGGAGATCGCGCGCCGTTTGGCGAAATTGGCCGACGCACCTTTTATTAAAATTGAAGCGACCAAATTTACCGAAGTTGGCTATGTCGGACGTGATGTCGATACTATTATTCGAGATTTGATCGACATCGGTATCAAGCAAACGCGTGAATCCGCGATGCGTAAAGTTAGAGCTCGTGCCGAAGATGCGGCAGAAGATCGTGTTTTGGATGTGCTATTGCCGCCCGCTCGTGATTTTGGCATAGGAAGCGAGGCGCAGACTGATAGCAGTAGCAGCGACAATGCAACCCGTCAAACCTTCAGAAAACGCTTGCGTGAAGGCAGTTTGGACGATAAAGAAATAGAAATGGATGTCACCGAGTCTGCGCCCCAGATGGAAATTATGGCGCCACCAGGTATGGAAGAAATGACGGAGCAGATTAAGTCCATGTTCTCTGGTGCGGCAACGGGACGTAAAAAAGCCCGTCGCCTAAAGATCAAAGAAGCAATGAAATTGATGATAGAGGAAGAAGCTGCCAAACTCATCAATGAAGACGAATTAAAGCAAGAAGCGATTCGCAATGTCGAGCAGAATGGCATCGTCTTTTTGGATGAAATCGATAAAATCGCCTCACGTTCAGAAGCGGGTGGTGCCGAGGTGTCACGCGCTGGTGTACAAAGAGATTTATTGCCCCTGGTTGAGGGGACGACGGTGAATACCAAGTTCGGTATGATTAAAACCGATCATATTTTGTTTATCGCATCGGGCGCTTTTCATTTCGCTAAGCCCTCCGATTTGATCCCTGAATTGCAGGGGCGCTTTCCGATTCGGGTCGAATTGGAATCTTTATCGATCGCGGACTTTGTATGTATTTTGACTAGTACGGATGCTTGTCTCACGCGTCAATATGAAGCGTTGTTGGCAACCGAAGGGGTCAAGATCGAGTTTTCACCAGAAGGCGTGCAGCGTTTGGCGGGGATCGCCTACTCGGTCAATGAAACGACAGAAAATATCGGCGCACGACGCTTGTACACAGTGATGGAAAAATTGCTGGAAGAAATTTCTTTTGATGCCCATCAAAATAGCGGAAAGACGATGTTAATCGATGCGGCCTATGTCGAGCAACGCCTGCAGGCCTTGTCGGTTGATGAAGATTTGTCCCGTTATGTGCTCTAAGCTATCGACGTAGATCACCATGATGGTGTCAAATTGGAAGGGGTAGGAAATGGCGAATAAAAGTGTAGGAACACGCCAAAAATTGGTGTTTCGACTTGATCCTACCCAAACGAAGCCGCGCAATCCTGTGGCGGCTTTGGCTAAGCGTGGTGGCGCCGGTAGTCACCAAAAAACAAGTGCAGCTTTGCGACAAGCCCACAAACAAGCTTTAAAAAAATTGCCAAACGATGGGGAAGCGGATTAAACTTCAAGCGTAAATGAATTTTTATTGCCCAAGCGCAATTTAATCCGGAATTTTCAGTGGATGGGAGCCTTTAATGTCAGGCTGCAGAAAACGTAAATGTTTGAACAAATATCGTGGCCCACATCGGCGTCGCGATATTGTGACGCGTATGCTGGTCGATTTAGCGACGTTTTACGCGGAATCGTTTGGCGCGCTGAAGGCGATTGCCTTTTTGCGTGAAAAGAATGTGCCCGAACCAGTGATCGCCCGGGTGATTCGCAATGATTATTCACTTTACTAAGCAAACATTTTCTAATTGGTGCTGAAATTTGAGTCTAGCGAGACTCTATTTTCGCATTGCGCGATAGGAGTCTTTCTATCATGTCGCGCGTCGCCACATTTTCAAATAAGACCCCCGCCACTGCCTCCGTAATCGGCATTTCTATATTTAACTCTAAAGCCAGCGCTTTGACTGCCTGCGCACAGCGCACACCTTCTGCGACATGACCGAGCTCTTGGATGATGGTCGCCAAGGATTTACCTTCGGCCAATGCCAAGCCCACCTTACGATTGCGGGATAAGTTGCCGGTACAAGTGAGTATCAAATCGCCAACCCCAGTTAAACCCATTAAGGTTTCTAGTCGTCCGCCGAGTGCGGTACAAAGGCGGCTGATTTCGGCTAAACCGCGCGTCATCAAGGCAGCGCGTGCATTCAAGCCTAGGCCTAAGCCATCGGCCACGCCTGTTGCAATCGCCAGAATATTTTTTACGGCGCCACCCACCTCCACGCCTATCACATCGTCACTGGAATACACGCGTAAATTAGGACTGTGTGCCGCGTTGACGACCAATTGACAAAGCGCGGCAGAATGTGAGGCGATGGTGAGCGCACAAGGTAGGCCTTGAGCAACCTCTTGTGCAAAGGAGGGGCCAGACAACGCGCCAGCGAGTACTTGCTCACCTAATTCTTGTTTGACTACTTGGTGGGGCAATAATTGCGTGTGTTCTTCAAAGCCTTTGCACAGCCAGACGACGTTGCGTAAAGGATATGTCGCGCATTGCTGCAAAATCGGGCGTAGACCCGACACCGAGCTGGCGATGATTAATAAGCTCTCGCCTTCAGGGCTATCGAGTACATGGCGTAAAGCTGCGTCAAAATCTGCACTGGCTTGTAGCGAGTCAGGTAAACGAAAGCCTGGTAGATAGCGTTGATTTTCGCGTTGCGCTTGCGCACTTTCCATTGCGGCCTGATGGCGTCCCCACAAAAAGACTTGGTTTTTTGCGGCGAGTGAAATCGCTAAAGCCGTGCCCCACGCACCAGCACCCAGAACGGTGATATTCATTGATTACAAGCCCCACACATCGGCGGTTCTAACGTAACCCGTTTGGCCATCTCTGTGTTTGACTTTTACCCACAGACCGCCGGCGGGTTCCGCCATTTCTAATAAGACGTTTTTGTCCGCGCTAAACACCATACTGGCGGATTCTTCTGCAGTGGCACGAACACGTGCGGTGGCAACTTTGACGATGAGATTGCGGCGCGTCACTAAATCCTTGGCTTCGACCCAGCTTAAGTCGCCTTGCGCATCTCGCACGCGGCACCAAGCGCCCGAAGTTAAAATTACTTCAACAGGCATTCCGGCTGGCGCAACATAGATTTTCATGCCGCGTGCGGAGGGCGCGTCATACATGATGACCGGCGCCGCACCAACAGAGCGAAATTCTAGGGCGTAAGCAAGACTGGAGACTGAACTTAATCCTAATAAAACCAGTGTAGAAAATCTGGAGACAAGGCGCATTGCGTAACCCTAGGACGAAGTCGATAAAGAAAAACCCATTACTCCTATGATAAATAAGAGTAATGGGTCAGTAGAACAATTAGTGCGTAGTTGCTGGAGCCGCTTCAGTGCCTGCTTCTGCTGCCAATTTAGCTTGCTCAGCCATGTTCGCCAAACGCTGTTGGTAGAAAGCTTCGAAGTTGATTTCGGTCAAATGAATCGGTGGGAAACCAGCGCGAGAGATCGCATCTGCGACGTTAGAACGCAGGTAAGGATAAATGATGTTCGGGCAACCAATGCCTAACAATGGATCCATTTGATCTGCAGGAATATTGCGCGCTTCGAAGATGCCAGCTTGTTTCGCTTCTACCAAGAATGCGACCTTGTCTTTGACTTTGGCTGTGACTGTCACAGTGACTGTGGCCTCAACGATGCCTTCAGCCAATGGCTCAGCAGCGACGTCTAAAGTTACTTCAACGCTTGGCGCATCTTGTTCCAAGAAAATCGCTGGAGAATTTGGTTGTTCGAGCGACAAATCTTTCAGATAGACGCGTTGAATTTGGAAAATTGGCTGCAAATTTTGGTCGGACATGTGAGACTTTCTTTAAATTCTATAAATTGATTATGGACAGCGAGCTACTTACATAGGGACATAATGGCAATATTCAAGCCCTCATTCTGCTACGCGCTAATTTTTTGATTACATTGCTGCTTTCAAGCTGGCGTAACAGAATTAGCCTTCTATTGTAGCAAGCGAGACCAAAAAACCGCAATCAAAGCTGCTTGTGCACTGCGTTTTATGTTGGATTTAGCAAAGAATCTAGCTTGCCAGCACGATCTAAGGCGGACAAATCATCAAATCCGCCTACATGTGTTTCCCCAATGTAAATTTGTGGCACGGTGCGGCGTCCGGTTTTTTGCATCATCGCCTCCCGCACAGCAGGATCGAGATCCACGCGCACTTTTTCTATGTCCGCGACGCCTTTCGCTTTTAATAAGCGTTCGGCCATCACACAGTAGGGGCAAACAGCAGTGGAATACATAACTACATGGGCAACCATGACAACTCCCTTATTTAACTGTTGGCAAACCTTGCGACTGCCAAGCCGCAACGCCACCGTCTAAACTAAACGCCTGCTCAAATCCTGCTTTATTCAAGATAGCCACTGCGCTACTCGAACGCACACCTTTGGCGCAGACTGCGATGACCGTGTGTGGTTTGGATTTTTCGATTTCTTTGATGCGTGAGGCTAGCTCATTTAAGGGGATATTTTTCGCATTGGCTAAGTGACCGCTGGCAAATTCTTCGGCGCTGCGTACGTCTAAGATTAAAGTTTTGCTTGATTCATTTTTTGCGTCGCTTGCAATTGCGTCAGTCGTGCACCGCGTCTTTGCAAGCTAGGGAGTAATAAAGCACCACCAGAAATGAGGGCGATGGCCAGCAGAAATAGATTGTCGCTAATGAAATTCACAGTTTTCCCGTGTTAAGAATGGTTATAAGTGGTTAAAGACAAGCGCCTCATTATAAAATAGATGGGGAATTTAGTTTTGAACTGATTGAAATTCCTAGCGAATCCACTTAACTCCACCTTAAACCCCGCTAATTTAAGCAAATATTAAGCAAATATCATGTATAAAATTGTATTAATGCGTCATGGCGAAT
>CAYXJI010000008.1:0-9777 GCA_964465175.1 uncultured Burkholderiaceae bacterium
GAAAAAGTGCAATTAAGCAGTCGAATCCATCATCAAAAATGCAAAGAGTGAGCGCATGAGCCAGCATATCCTTTAAAATTGCGTTGATTATAACCTAGGACTTCAACAAAAAAGCTCTCTCGTTGTTGTTTCAAAATTCATGCCTTCATTGGCGCAAAGCTTGAAATTCAGCGCGAGCAAATTTGATGTCATTACCAACCCTCAATTAACGAAAAGAAATATGTCATGCGCGCTACTCGTTTTTTTATTTCCACTTTAAAAGAAGCTCCAGCTGATGCCGAAATCGTCAGTCATCAATTAATGATGCGCGCTGGGATGATCAAACGTCTTGGCTCAGGCATCTACAACTACATGCCTATGGGCTTGCGCATCATCCGTAAAGTTGAAAAAATTGTACGCGAAGAGATGGATAAATCCGGTGCCATAGAAATGTTAATGCCGGTCGTGCAGCCGGCTGAATTGTGGCAAGAAACAGGTCGTTGGCAAAAATATGGCGCTGAGTTAATGCGCGTCAAAGATCGCCATGGCCGCGATTTTATTATTCAACCAACTTCAGAAGAAGCGATTACCGATGTGGCGCGTCAAGAGATTAAATCGTATCGCCAATTGCCGATTAATTTTTACCATATTCAAACCAAGTTCCGCGATGAACGTCGCCCACGCTTTGGCTTGATGCGCGGTCGTGAATTCACGATGAAAGATGCTTATTCGTTTGATCGTGATTTGGATGGACTCAAAAAATCTTACCAAACCATGTACGATGCCTATGTGCGCATTTTTAACCGCTTTGGTTTGGAATTCCGCGCCGTTGCTGCTGATAATGGCGCGATTGGTGGCACTGGTTCGCACGAATTTCACGTCATCGCCGAGACCGGTGAAGACGCCTTGGTGTATTGCCCAACTTCCGATTTCGCCGCCAATATGGAAGCGGCTGAAGCAGTCTCCTTATTCAGTGCGCGTCAAGCCGCAACGCAGGCCTTAACGAAAACCGCTACACCCGGCAAAGCCAAATGTGAAGAGGTCGCTGAGCTGCTCAACATTCCTTTGCAAAACACCGTCAAATCCATCGTCTTAACTGTTGAAACAGAAGAAAAAGACAAAGTCAGCAAGCAAGTCTGGTTACTCTTGTTACGCGGCGATCACGAGCTAAATGAAATCAAAGCCAGCAAAGTGCCAGGCTTAGCCAACTACCGATTCGCGACTGAAGAAGAAATCGTCGAACACTTCGGCACCAAGCCAGGCTATTTAGGGCCTATCAATACTAAGTTACCAGTCAAAATCGTGGCCGATCGCACCGTCGCGATGATGGGCGATTTTGTGTGTGGCGCGAACGAAGCGGACTTCCATTTCACAGGCGCGAATTGGGAACGCGATGTCGCCGAACCACTGGTCGCCGATTTGCGCAACGTGGTCGCTGGCGATCCATCGCCGGACGGCAAAGGCGTCTTGGCAATCCAACGCGGTATCGAAGTGGGTCACGTATTTCAATTGGGTACTAGCTATTCTGAATCCATGAAAGCGACTTTCCTCGATGAAAACGGTAAGCCGCAGTTATTGCAAATGGGCTGTTACGGCATCGGTATCACGCGTATCTTGGGTGCCGCGATAGAGCAAAATTTTGACGACAAAGGCATCATTTGGCCCGCAGCGTTGGCGCCGTTTGAAGTGGTGATTTGTCCTATGGGCATGGAAAAAAGTCCGGCCGTCAAAGAGCAAGCCGAAAAATTGTATGCGGAATTACTCGCGGCGGGTGTGGATGTCATGTTGGATGACCGTGATTTGCGTCCAGGTTCCATGTTTGCGGATTGGGAATTGATCGGTGTACCACATCGCATCGTGATCGGTGATCGTGGTTTAAAAGAGGGCAATCTGGAATACAAAGGTCGTCGTGATGCCGAGGCGAGCAATATTGCGGTGGCCGATATGTTCAGCTTCTTAATGTCTAAATTGCAGGCGAAGTAAATCCAAGAATGAAGTTCATCATCGACGTACTAGCGCGAGTTTGTTTCTCACAAAAACAAACTCGCGTTTGTTTTCTAGTGCTGCTACTCACGGCGCCCTCACTTGCCAGTGCGGGCAATCAAAAAGAAGAAGCCATTGCGGACTCGGTCAGGCTGGCGCTCGCCAAGCTGGTGGCCGACCCACGTCCACCCAAACCGATGTTCGAAAAAATCGAAGACAGGATTAAATATCTGCATTGGCTAGGCGAAATGTCCGACCGCCTCAAGCGCCGCATCCCCGATAAACAAACGCGTCTAGAGTTTTTAGAAACCGTTTGGTATGAATCGAAACGCGCGGGATTGGATACCGGCTTGGTACTCGGTTTGATGCAAGTCGAATCCGGTTTTAAAAAATACGCGGTATCCATCGTCGGCGCCCGTGGCTTCATGCAAGTCATGCCATTTTGGTCGCGCGTGGTCGGTGATGGTGATCCGAAAAAACTGTTTCAAATGCAAACCAACCTACGCTACGGCTGCTCGATTTTACGCATGTATATCGACATGGAAGGCGGCAATCTCTACCTCGCATTGGGACGTTATAACGGCAGTCGTGGTCGTCCTGAATATCCGAATGCAGTGCTGGCGAATTGGAAGAATTGGGAATTTAAAGAGTGAGAATTTGGCACTCTATGAGGTACCCAATATTCTATTTTGAGACATAGCGGACAGTCGAGTACGAAGCGCCGTAACGGCCTTATTTTTCAACCATTCATCATCCAAATTAATCTGACGAGAAGCAATCCATGCATGACGTAAATGACACTATGCACGACCAGCCTGCCACAACGATAGTGAACGAAGAAACTTCGCCATCGCCAGCTATCCAGTTGATGTCCGAAGAGCTTAGTACACCAGCGAGTTTTCGCAGTTTGTTTCGAGCAGTCTTGCGGGCGAGTGTTTTCTTAAGGTTTCCACCACAAGATCAATCCCTACCGTGGGCGTATTTATTGGTGTGGGTGCTCGTCGCACTGGTCCTGCAGTTGGCTGGTGATTTCATGCAGGTGGGTAGCAATGGTCAAGTGTGGATTTTTGGCATTGCAGGCGTTCTTTTCTTTATCCCCGTGTGTCTTACTATTGCGATAGTGGATGCCACTGTGGCTGCGAAGGTGGCTGCGAATGTGGCGTCAACTGCGGCTCTAAGTGGATATCGACGCCAACAGATCGCCTTCCTGACTTTGATGTTTAGCGCACTATTTTTACTGCATCAGTTCGTGTACAGAGTCGCGATAGAACTTTATCGCGTTGAAGTTGTGCGGCCTTATTTGCCAGATTGGCGACCTAGTTTCGATCTCGCTATGGCTATTTGGTTAGGCCTAGCTAGTGGCGTCGCGGCAGTTCGTATTTTGAAGATGCAACATCGACTGGCTCGCTTTCTACTGATCATCTTGACGGGCATTGCGCTCGCTTTGCCTTTGATTGGCATGTATCGAGATGCATCTCTTTGGGTGCCTGATTACTCGCAGGATGATGGCGATCTCAGTATCGCTGAACGTAATGAAATGGAACAAGATGGTGCTGATGATGTTCGTTCAAATGAAGCATCGAATCAAGAAGCACTAATTTATGAGCAGCCCAAAATACTTGGTCAGCAGTTAGGTAAAATTCATGCGGCGACCAGGCCGCAAGGGCAATTGTTTTTGGTGGCGGTTGCAGGCTATGCTAGTCAAGACGTGTTTATGAATGAAGTGCGATTTGTTGAGCAATTATTTCAACAACGATTCGCAATAGCCGAGCACAGTATTAGCTTGATCAATAATAAGACGACAGTCATAGACACATCAATTGCGAGTGTGACGGCGCTACGAGCTGCACTAATGAAAATCGGAGAAGTGATGCGACCAGAGCGAGATGTCTTATTTTTATATCTCACTTCTCATGGAGCGAAAACACATAAATTTGTTCTTGATTTTGAAAACATACGGTTCCAACAGTTAAATCCACTCGTCCTCAAAAAAATGCTAGACGATGCAGGAATCAAGCATCGCGTGATTGTCGTTTCGACCTGCTATTCGGGCGGCTATATCGCCCCTCTAAAAGATGAAAATAGTTTGATCATTACTTCTTCAGCCGCAGATAAAACTTCGTTTGGATGTAGCAATGATGCGGACTACACTTTCTTTGGTAAAGCATTTTTTGTCGATGCCTTGCGTGAAGATCGTAGCTTCGTCGATGCCTTCGCACTAGCGAAGCCGGCGATCAGTGAGCGTGAAAAAAAAGAAGACTATGAAGCCTCGAATCCGCAGATTTTCGTTGGCGAAAAAATTCAAGCTGTGCTGGATCGTGTGCGAAAAGCACCAATGGGTGCATCCAGTGCATCCAGTACAGTTGACAAAACTTTAGGTGCCTTGCGTGAACTGCCGTTTAGCGATCAGGCAGATAAACAAAAGCGCCTACGCTTGGCACAAGATCTAATCGCCCTATTTCAAGTGGAAGAACAGCTCGCAGCATCACTGCGCGTATGCCAAGAAGAACAAGCGCTGAATACAGCTGAGAAAATATATAGGGACAATCCGACTTACTTTGGCGGCATCACGCCTAGTTCGCCGCTGTGGCCACGTGTGGTAATGGCGATGCAGGAGTATCAACGCCTAGCCTGCATCAGTATCGATAATCAACAATACACTGACATCATGGTGAACGGGTTTGCACGAGCCCATTCTGCACTTGAATTGGAAAAATTATTGAAATTTTACCAGTCTGATCTCGGTAAAAAGTCGGTGCACACGAACACTAACGCTAATTTAGTCGCCAACAAATTGGCCTACAAAATTTCGAGTGAGAACAACGCGCGTGCCAATGACATTTTTGCCAAAGAGATCGGTCGCCTTATCGCCGAATTTAATCGTAAGAAATAGCCATTCCATTTTTGTCAGCCTGGTCGTTGGCGTACAGCGCACATTGAGATAAATCAAACAGGGTTACTTATTTGCTTCGAACTAGTTCTTATGACCTATCGCGCGTTGCAACTAACGGATTGCTTGTTTTTGTTTGAGGATTAGACTAACTCTAAGATGATCTTTTGGAGTTACTATGCTTGCCTACCTTCCTCTTTTTTCTCTTCATTCGACCATGCCTGGAACAAGGCGGCGTATGGCACAAATCATCGCCTTCACTTGTTCCTGTCTGGCCACCAATGCAGCGCTGTACGCGCAGACCGTCGATGGCAAGTCCGTCCTAGGTGACAGCCATGAAGCCAGCACAAAACGCTATCACACCGTCGTCATCAGCGGCACCCGTTATGAGCAATTTGTCGAAAATTTGCCGATGGCAATTGATGTCATCGATCAAAAAGAAATCGAACGTCTGGGGATCACAGATATTCGTGATTTGGCAAAAAATCTTGTAAATGTCGAGGTCAAACGTGCGCCAGCACGCTTCACCGTGACAGGAGTGGGGAACGCGACCGGCCGTGATGGGAATGCCGGATTCACGATGCGCGGTCAGGATGGTAATCGCGTCTTGATGTTGATAGATGGCGTGCGTTTGCCTCGTAGCTACATCAACGGCAGTAATGCTTTTGGGCGCGATGCGATCGCCATGAATTTGATACGCCAAGTTGAGATCGTGCGCGGTCCCGCTTCGGTTTTGTATGGTTCAGACGGCTTGGCTGGCTTGGTGAATTTTATGAGTTTGGAACCGCACGATTTTCTGCAAGAGAAGAATGCGGTAGCCAAGGATTTTGGTGGAAAATTATTCGCCAATTGGAGTGGTGATGATCATAGTCGTAGCCTTGGCGCTACCTTAGCGGGTCGTGTCAATTCGCAATGGACTTGGCTGATCAGCGCGAATAGGAGTCAGGCGAAGGGCTTGGAAAATAGGGGCGTGAACGATGTGCCGAATGTCGATAGAACCACGCCTAACCCGCAGGATGATCAGACGAAATCAGTGTTGGCAAAATTCGTTTATCAAACTAGCCCCAAACAAAAACATAGTCTGAGCATAGAGCATGTTGAGAAGACGTCCGATTTTGAACTGCTATCGAGTCGCGCGAAGTTACCAATGACCAGCCCATCGGCGGTGAAAGGCGAGACTGTACATAAAGAGTCCAAGCGCGATCGCCTCAGCTTGGTCGATCGTTTTTATATCAAAAATGATTGGATCGATCATCTACAAAGCAATCTTAGCTACCAAGACAGTCGCGCCCGAGACGATGGCGTCACGCACCGAAACACGCTAGCCGATCGTGTGCGCAAAGTATCGTATGCCGAGCAGGCTTGGCAATATAGCGTATTGGCCGATAAATTACTTAAATCCTCCAATGACTTCGCGCAGCGTGTCAGTTATGGCTTTGATTATTCCAGGATAGACGTAAGTAATTTCTTCGATGGAGTCGATCCAGGGAATAGCGATTTTACGCCGCGTAAATACTTTCCTGATACGCGCGATGAAAGTCGTGCGCTGTTTTTGCAAGATGAAATTTTTGCCGGTTCCTGGATCATCACGCCCGGTCTGCGTTACGATCATTTTGATTTGAAAGTGAAAACGCAGGAAGGTTTTTCACCGCCAGCCAAGACGCCCGCAAAGTCGCTATCGGGTTCTGCCCTCGTGCCTAAGCTAGGCGTACTTTACAAACTCAATGCGGATTGGAATGCTTACGTCAGTCTCGCAGGTGGTTTTCGCGCTCCGAATGCGCAGCAAATCAATGGCGTGTTTGATAGCACGACAGTACCAGCAGTGTTACTGGCTAATCCTGACTTAAAGCCTGAGAAAAGTCGCCATATAGAACTTGGTCTACGGGCTTTATTTGATAAGTTTAGTTTCGATGTCGCGCTATTTAGTGGCCGCTATACCGATTTGATTTACGATAAAAAGCCCTTGGGCGGTAAAGGCATCGTTGGTGATCCTGCGATTTTTCAGACGGTAAACGTGGACAAAGCCAAAATTGATGGCGTCGAAATTCGAGGACAAATGCTATGGGCAGAAATCGCCGGAGGTAAACTAAGCTCGCCATTTGCTTACGGCAAAACCCGTGGTACGGATGAGGTCGCACATACCCCATTGAGCGCCATCAATCCGCGTAAATTCTTGGCTGGTTTGCGTTACACCCATGATCGCTGGGACTGGCAACTGAACGCCCGTCATCAGGCGGGTAAAGAAGAGGCGGAGTTAAGCAGCCCCTATCTACCTAAGCCCGCACTACCACCACGGGTGCGGCAATTCTTGGTACCAGGTGTCACGACTTTTGATATGCAAATGCAGTGGACCGTGCAAAAAAATTGGCGTGTGAATGTGGGTGTTGATAATATCAGCAATCAGAAATATTGGAACTGGAGCGACGTGCAAGGCTTAGCAGCGAACTCTGCGGTAGTTGATGCTTATACCCAACCGGGACGCTACTATCATGCTTCTTTGGTGCTTGGGTTTTAGTTTTTTTTCTCTGTGCTTAGCTATCTCGTAGGGGCGGTGCAACCCGCAGCCCAAAGGTGCTCGATGGTCTGGCGGCGCGGCTTGCACCCGCCCTACGAATAGGTCTGAGATAGCGCTGACTCTGCGACGGGTTTAGACCAACCAAGCGCCCCCAATTAGCTCAAGGTGTTAAGCGCTTGCCTGTCTTCATGTCGATCAAGATGATCTGGTTATCATCTCTTGTTTTTAAATGCAGCACCGTCGTTGACCCTGTATTTTCCGTGCTGCTTTCGCAGGGAAAGACAGGATGTGAAAATTGTAGCTCAGCGATTTTTCGACGTATATCTAAATTGATGATTTGTAGTTTTCCATGTGGATCCGCACCCGCCGCATAATTGCCAGTTGCATCGAAAATAAAGCAATCTAAGCTAAGCTCTAGCGGTGTCTTACGCGCTGCGAATGCCCGGGTGTCGGCGATGCCTTCTCCCATTTGATAATCATGTACCCAGCCTTGATAGACAGGCTCACTTTTTGGCTTGTAACTGAGTTCCCATAACTCGGCGAACTCCTTGAAAACCACAATAAAACTTTGGCGTTGTGTATTGCGATACAGTGCGCTAACCGTCGCTAATTTTCCATCTTTGTTGTGCAGATTGAGCTCACGAACGATGGTGTTGGTAGGGAGATCGATAGCCTGTAAGCGATGATGTTGCGCGTCGATTTTGAGTGCGTACTTGCCATCCTCAGACATCATTGTTTGTGGGGCGGTGGTTTGGGCTAGCAGTGCGACAGGTAGCAAGTTTAGGAGGAAGACACTCAGAGCTTGAATACGTCTTGGCATACCTTGACTTTCAAAGATGAAAAAGCGTGCAGTTTTTAAGTCTGCACGCTGGCTTGATGTCAGTGATCCACGACGCTTAATTCAGCGCTAACACATATTCCACCATCACTTTAATATCGGCATCGCTGACGGCTTTATTGGGTGACATAGGAATCGGTCCCCACACACCACTGCCGCCGTCTTTGACTTTTTTGGATAAAAGTGTGACGGCATCAGCATTACCTTTGTATTTCTTCGCGACGTCTTTGAAAGCGGGGCCGATGATTTTTTTATCGACACCGTGACAACTCATGCAGTTGTTCTTCTTGGTCAAATCCGCACCGGTGTCGGCGGCGCTTGCCGACACACAGGCGGCAAATATGGCGCCAAATATCGTGACAGATAAGGTGCAACGCGCCAAGACAGTTGAGATTGTTGATTTCATGATTTTCTCCTTAGTACACATCATGTTGCGTGTTGTTGACATTGAATTTTCCCGTAGGGGTAATCAATTTTGGATCACGGATTACTGCTTTCAATTTGCGGGTTTTGTCGTCCACAATCACGATCGCAGATTCCTTGTCTTTGGCGCTCCAGACTGAGAACCAGACTTCATCGCCCGCTTGATTGTATTCAGGCTGGACGATGCGCTTAGCCCCGTCGCCTAAGCCTGACCATTCACCGATAGGTAGTGTGACAAAGCCTTTGCCGAAATTATTGATATCAAATACTGCGACAGATTGGCTAATCTTTGTATCCGGATGTAAAGGCGTGTCAACCCACAAATTTTTGGATTTTGGATGGGTCTTGATAAACAAGGAACCACCGCCTTGACCTTTGATTGTGTCCACCACTTTCCACGCTTGCGCTTTATGTTTGACTGGATCAGTGCCGATCATCGAGATGCTTTCATCACCCAGATGGCTGGTAGCCCAGACCGGACCAAACTTAGGATGAACAAAATTGGCACCACGACCTGGATGGGGGGTTTTGCCGACTTCGATGATGGCGGCCATCTTGTCTTCTTTGGTATCGACCACGGCGATTTTGTTCGAGGCATTGGCGGCGACTAAAAAATAGCGCCCGGTAGAATCAAAGCCACCGTCATGTAAAAACTTTGCAGCGTCCAGAGTTGTGACTTTCAAATTATTCAAATCTGAATAATTGACCATCATGATCTTGCCGGTTTCTTTTGCCGTGATGACGAACTCTGGATGATAGTGAGAGGCCACGATCGATGCCACGCGTGGTTCTGGGTGGTATTCATTGTCAACCGCCATGCCACGTGTCGACACGATTTTTAAAGGCTTTAGAGATGCTCCTTCCATCATCACGTATTGTGGTGGCCAGTAAGAGCCAGCGACCGCAAACTTGTCTTCATAGCCTTTGAATTTGGAAGTCTCGACTGAACGTGCTTCTAGACCGACTTTAATTTCAGCGACATTGTCTGGCTTCTCCATCCACAAATCGATCAAATTCAAACGTGCATCGCGTCCGATTACGTACAGATAACGCCCCGACGCAGAGATGCGAGAAATATGTACCGCATAGCCAGTTTTGACGATGTTGATAAAGGCAGGAATTCTTGACCCTCCGCCCACCAATTCGATG
>CAYXJI010000008.1:9787-27000 GCA_964465175.1 uncultured Burkholderiaceae bacterium
TAACGCACAGACGCAGAGATTCTAGAAATATGTACCGAATATCCAGTTTTTACGATGTTGATAATTTTTTTGGTGTCACCATCGATCAAAGCCACTTCACCCGAATCACGCAGCGTGGTCGAAAAAATATTCGCGATGTTGTACTGATTCATTTTTTTGGTTGGACGCTTATCAAAAGGGATAATGTCCTTCCAAGTCGAGAGCATTTCCTTCATGCCAAACTCTGGCGGGGTCGGTGGCTCTTGCTGAATATAACGCGCCATCATATCCACTTCGGCTTCATTTAGATCGCCCGATGTGCCCCAGTTTGGCATGCCAGCGGGTGAGCCATAGGCGATAAAAACTTTCAGATATTCCGTACCTTTTTCTAAGGTGATATCCGGTGTCAAGGCCTTACCTGTCGCACCTTTGCGCAACACGCCGTGACAACCCGCGCAGCGTTGAAAGTAAATTTGTTTGCTCGCATCAAACTCTGCCTGCGTCATGGCTGGTGCTTTGGGATTGATGTTTTGATGCATCGCCTGGCCCGCGAGTGGCGAGCCACCAGCTTGATATTTCAGCTCTGCCGAGCTATGCGTTTTCTCCTCTTTTTTGTCTTGCGCAGCAGCGAGTCCAAGAGTCAGTGGAAGGCAGGCGATCGCCGCGACCAAGGGGCGCAACATCGGGAGATGGTGGTGAAGTAAGGTGTTGGATGTCATTTTAGGTCCTCTTCTTTATAAATGAACTGCGGATTGCATTGCTATAAAAATCTTGTGGTGAAGGCGAAGCGTGATATCAGGCTACGCCCCTGATTTTTACAAATCATTGACGGCAGTCAAGAATGAAATGGAAGAAGGGAAAGTCTGCGCTAGATCAAATGCGAGAGTAAATGTGCTTGCAAATTGATAATGTTTATAACTAGGACTTACGCAAAACCGCCCCAGCGTCGTTGTTGCCGCCTCGCCGTGCTCAAGCACTGTCTTCGTCGGCACGCCTAGCTGGGACAATTTTGCGTAAGTCCTAATAACAAGACTTGCCGGTAAAAAAACAACGAGCAGCGGACTAGGCATCAAAAAAATAGTCAGCCTTGAGTGAGCGTTGCGCTTAGTGATGTACTAGTCTGTAGTATGTACAGAGCTTAGCCAAAATTTTCCTCGCAATCTGGGAGTCGTCCTATGCATTCACTACGCCTGCGTCTCATTCTCATTTTTGTTTTGTTGGTGACGCTGACTTTGGGAGGATTTGGCGTGTACACCCATGTGCGTCTTTCCAACGAGCTTGAGAACGATTTCGTTGCCCATCAACAAAAAGTGCTGGCACGCCTCAGAGTGGCGCTGGTGCCTGGCTTGTGGAATATGGATGAACAGGCTGCTGAGCGTATTATTCAAGCCGAATTACAGGTCCCCGAAGTGAGTGCGATCATGGTCATCGCGGCGAACGCCTACGATAGAAATGCCACATTCGCTGCCGCCAATAAAAAAGTTGTCGCTGCCTCGGTGCCACGCTTTTTGCAAAACAAGGCGCTTTTTCAAGAGCGAATTGCTATCTACGCAGAGAACGGTGTCGCGCCCTTAGAAAAAGACCAACAAGGTCTAAAACCCATAGGTACTGTTGAGGTAATTTTTTCGCATGCGGTGATTGACGCCAAATTGTATGCCAATATTTTGCATACCTTGCAGCAAATTATCGTGCTGAATTTATTCTTGTTGTGTGCACTCATTTTGAGTTTGCGTATGGTTTTTTTGCCGATAAAACAGCTCACCTTGGCGCTCAAGGAATTGGCGTCACAAGACGCAGAGTCAGCGCAGGAATTACCGCTCTCCAAAAACAGAGAGTTTAGTGAAGTCATACAGCAATTTAATTCGGTCTTACACAATCTCAAAAACGTCATCGCTCGCCAGCGTACTGCGGAGCAGGCGACTAGCGTCGCGATGCAACAAGTGCAGGATGCCTACACGACATTAGAAAAGACCCAAGAATCCCTAGTGCAATCCGAAAAGTTGGCGAGTCTAGGCGGCTTGGTGGCGGGTATTGCGCATGAAATTAATACGCCAGTAGGAGTGATAGTCACTAGTGCTTCGGTGCTGTCGTACGCGAGTGATGAGATGGGAAATAAAATGCATGAAGGCGCGATGCGCAAGTCGGATATGCTCAATTATTTGTCGGTCGCAAGCGAGAGTGCGCGCCTTATTGCGATCAATGCCAATCGCGCTGCGCAGTTGATCCAAAGCTTTAAGCAGGTAGCGGTCGATCAAACGAGTGAGCAAAGGCGGGAGTTTGCCTTGCAAGCTTTTCTGGAGGACGTGATCGCCAGCTTGCGACCAACACTGAAAAAAGCACGTACCACGATAGCAGTGGAGATGGCGCAGGTCATCCACTGTGACAGCTATCCGGGCCTGCTGGGACAAGTGATTACGAACTTAGCCATGAATTCTATGCATCATGCTTTTGCCGAGGGGGAGGAGGGGCATATTTTCATCCATGCGAGTGCGACTGACGGTCAGCTATTGCTAGAATTTAGAGATGATGGTCGCGGTATTCCCACCGAGGATTTAAACAAGGTTTTTGATCCCTTCTTTACAACACGACGCGCCCATGGCGGCACGGGTTTGGGATTAAATATCGTGTTTAATATTATTAGCCAGCAATTTGGTGGCACAATCACTGCAGGTAATCATCCAAGTGGTGGTGCCGTTTTCACGATTTGTGTACCACTTCTTTGCGAACATCGAGCAGTTATCAAAAATCCTTAGAATTAGTTCTTGCAATAAGCTTTCACTTTGATATTGGGTGACAAGAAAATAGGGCGGAGAATATGATGGAAGATGATGATCAAGCGTTAACCTGGTTGGACGAGGAAGAGGTTCCCGCACCCAAAAACACCGCGCATCGATGGCGACTGCTGATCGTGGATGATGAGCCGGATATCCATGCCGTGACCCGCTTGGCGCTCAACCGTATCAGTTTTAAAGAGCGCGAAATCGAAATTTTGTCGGCCTACTCTGGTGCCGAAGGATTTGACATACTCAGCCGCGAGCCTGATATCGCCATGATTTTATTAGACGTGGTGATGGAAACCGAAGATGCCGGTCTGCGTTTGGCCAAGCGTATTCGTGAAGAGCTACACAATCATTTGGTGCGTATCGTATTGCGCACCGGTCAGCCAGGCCAAGCACCTGAGCAACGTGTGATTGTGGAATACGATATCAATGACTACAAATTAAAAACAGAGTTAACGACGCAAAAGATGTTCACCACCGTGATCGCCTCTTTGCGTGCTTATGAAGGTTTAAAAACCATAGAAACCCACCGTCATGGTTTGGATAAAATCCTCACAGCGTCGAGTAATTTGTATCAGCTCGATTCTCTGAAAGACCTGGCGTCTGGCGTCTTAATGCAAATCGGCGCGATTCTTGATTTTGGTACAAATGGCGTGTTGTGCGTGATGGATGCCGCACAGCCATTTAAGGGTGAAAGTCCCTTGATTATCGCCGCCACTGGTCATTCCTCGGTTTTTGTCGATCAAAAAACTTTGCCAGTCGGCCATCCTTGGACCACCGCTATTTTTCAGGCTTTTGAAGAAAAGAAGAGTTTGTTTAGCGAGTCGCTCGATGTACTGTTGATACAAGCATCGCACGGCCATCAATTTGCCGTCGCATTTACGCCCGCCCGTCCTTTGAGCGAATTAGAGTGTCGTTTGTTAGAAGTGTTTTGTGATCGCATCGCTGCGGCATTTGATAATTTGCATACCTTTGAATTACTCAAGCAAACGCAGGAAGCCACCGTGATCGCCTTAGCCGATCTTGCTGAATCACGCGATGCCACGACTGGTGGGCATGTGCGGCGCGTCTGTCGCTTGACTGAAGCGATTGCCGAGGAGCTATTGGCAGCGAATAAACTTCCTCCAGGTATCGATAAAAATTTTATGAATTTTGTGGGTATCGCGAGTATTTTGCATGATGTGGGCAAAGTCGGCATTCCGGATGCGGTGCTATTAAAACCGGGGAAACATACGCCTGACGAGCGCACGATCATGGAAAACCATGCCGCCATTGGTGAGACGGTATTGGCGCGAGCGTCCGGTATGGTGAAGGGCGTTAACAGTTTGAGTATCGGTGCGGACATCGCCGGTGGACATCACGAACATTTTGACGGGCAAGGCTACCCGCGTGGCCTGAGCGGAACAGCGATTCCTATCGCGGCGCGCATTGTGGCGGTGGTCGATGTCTTTGATGCCTTATTGCACCGTCGCCCTTACAAAGAACCGTGGGCCTTAAATGAGGTGATGGATTATTTGCGTGAACGCAGTGGCAAACAATTTGATCCCGACGTGGTTAATGCTATTTTACATTTTGTGGAAACCCAAAAGCCAGATTGGATCATCGGCGACGATCATTAGCGCAGCGTAGTTTGTTGGTCGACTTTAGACACTTGCGAACTGAAACTCGAACAGAAATTCAAACGGAAACAAGGCTTTAGAAAATCTGTTTTTCCTTAGAAAATCGAGGTGTGTCATGCAAAAAATTCAGTCATGGATAGGCCTACTGTGTGTGTGTCTCTGCACGACAGCTTTCGTGTCGCAAGAGAGTCGTGCGGCGGAGCTGCGGGTGTTGCTGAATGAAGGAAAAAGGATAGGCGATACCGCATCCTTAGAGCATCGATTTCAAATGGCGTTGGCAAAACTCTTGTTGGCGGATCGTCAGGATAAATTAACTTTCATCTTGCGCCCAAGGAAGCGCCTGACGATGACGCTAGAAAATGCAGAGGCTGATCTGGTGTGTGGCTACACGCCAAAATGGCTGCCCGGTAATGTCGATTGGAGCGAGAATATTTATTCCGTCGTGGATGTCTTGGTCGCCAGCCAGCGTGTGAAAGCGCCCCTGGAATTAGCTCATGTCAAAGGAAAAACCATAGGCACTATCTTGGGCTATAGCTATCCCGAAGTGGAACAGGTATTGGGGGCTGACTTTGTGCGTGATGATGGACCTAGTGCGATTGCGAATTTAAAAAAATTGTCGATTGGCCGTTTCGACTATGCCATAGTGAGTAAAGCGACCTTAAACTTTCATCTCAATCGCGACGAATTTCCGCTCCTTCTCCACCCACCAATCGTGGTACATGAGTTTGCAACACAGTGCGCAGTATCAAAAAATGGGCGCATCAACGTCGCCGAATTGAATCAGCAGATTGCCAAGCTCAAAGGCGATGGCAGTCTTAATCGTTTGCTCAAGCAGTATGATAGACAGTGACAAGACACTGTGCGACTAATTGATCACGGCATAGCAAATGCAATCGTCCTGGGTCAAGCTCAGTCTATGCTAACTCAAACCGGTTTGATCATATAGACACAGCGCCGCGCACCGCTATGCAGGTGCTCGCTACGGTCAACTTGATAATCGCTGCCTAAGACTTGTTGAAAAATAGAGAGTTCAGAGCGACAAAAATTCTGACATTCTTTGGCTGCGGCGCAGATCGGGCAATGATTTTCTATAAGTAAAAAACCGCCGTTTTCGCTAACATCAACCTCTGCCATATAGCCTTCTTGGCTGCGTATAGCGGCCAAAGCTTTGAGTTTTGCCTTGAGTGTTTTTAATTTGCCAGTCGCTTGCGTATAACTGGCGAGCGCTTCGGTCTCGCGGGCTGCGATGACTTGATTGATCCCTTGCTCACCAAATAGCTGACGTACTTGATGCAGCACTTGCACCGTCAATTCACTATGCCGATCAGGGAAGCGGGCATGGCCTGCGGCGCTCAGGTGCCAGCGCCTGCTGGGTCTGCCTTGTTTTTCTGCGCTATCTTCAAAATGGACTATGCCAGCTTCGTGCCAGCTCTCTAGATGTTTGCGGGCGCCCATAGAGCTGAGTTCTAATTGTTCCGCAAGCTCCTGTGCTGTTTGCGCTCCGCGAGTTTTGAGAAGGAATAAAATGCGATCTGCCGTATTCATATAGCTCCCAGCTTGTTGCGATCAAAATCAGCTAATTCTTTTTGCCACTGTCCTATGCGCCACGCGGCCCAAGTACTCATCGCCGCACCTAGTAAGAGAATTAAGCGCGTGTCAATCAAGGTCAGCACCGAGCCTATGATGGCCATGATAATGTTGGCAAGACAAAACGTGGTAGAGATCAAACCCATGACGGCGCCTTGTCCATGATGACCAAACCGTTCTGCGCACCAGCTAGGCAGTAGCGCATTATAAAAAGCATTGGGAAAACCAAACAAGATGATGGCGGCTAAGCCCAACCAAACATGACCTAAGCCAACAAGCGCGACCGCAGCGGCGGCAAAGTAGGCATGAAAACGCACGCGTGCTAGCGGCATCAATGGGCTAGGACGGCCAGCAAAGATAGAAGACAAGGTCATCACGCCACATAAAGCTGCGGTCATCCAAGCGATGCCTTTAGAGTGATAACCAGCAAATTCGACCAGCCACAGTGGATAGAATTCGTAGAAGGCGGTGATGCCGCAGGTGTAGGCCAATTGGATAATGAATAGCTCACGCAAACTGGGAATTTTGAGTAAATGAAAAGCGTGCTTGGCGCGCGCTACTTGCAGCCACGAGGTCGTCAGCGTTGACGGCGTTTCGCGCGGCAACGCCAGCGCAATTAAGCTCGCAGCGAGTAGCAAAGCGATGACTGCAATCCAAAATGGCACGGTGATGCCCCAGCCTAAAGTCAGTCCAGCCAATAAAGGGCCAGCTAACCAACCTGTATAAATTGCCCCGTTTAGCCAAGACAAGGCCTGCACACGTAAATCGCCTTGCAAACGATCCGCCAACATTGCACGCGCGACGGGCGCATTTCCTTCCAATAGACCAGTAATAAACCGTGCCACGATGAACAAGGGATAGTTCTGCAAGACCAAAGACCATGCGGTAATCGCATGCCCAACCGCCGCACCGATTGCGCTGCTCAATAAAATAGGGCGACGACCAAAGCGATCTGATAATGGCCCGAGCAAAGATGAGCCAATTAGCAAGCCTAAGGGATTAATACTCAAAGCAATCCCGAACAGTAATTTGGGCGGTAAGCCTAAAAAATGATTCAAATCATTGGCTGCATCGGCAGCAAATAGCGGCGGCAAAATAGGATAGGGCAATGCCGCGCCAACGGTAGAAAGTAGCGCCAGCAAACAAGCAGCGGCGATGAGTAAAGGTGTTTTCATGCAACCTCTTTGAGGAAAAAATGATGGCATGAGCATAACTGAGTTGATTTTATAAGTAAACTAAAAAGTTTATTTAATGGTGGATTTGTAATCGCTTGCAGTAAATTTTTTTGTTGCAAAGTATTTGCCGTCTAATTTGCTTGTGCATACACACCATCGCCGCATTCTTTGATGTTAATATTTGTGAATTGTTTTTTTGTTTAGTTCAGACCTTCAAAGGCAACGCGCATAAACGTATTCTTGGATCGTCACGGAAGTTATTCGACATTAGTCACATCACCAACCACATACAAAAGGTCATGCGCGGTATGAATCAATTCAACGCTAGCGTCGCTCGTTTTTCTGGAAAAATTTGGCAGCTTCTTCTCCTTATTTTGCATCCCTTAGGGCGCTTATTGCGCTTGATTTTTGGTGCGTGGCAGGCGCCTACTTGGTGGCATTGGTTAGGCGTTAAGCTTGCACCGCTGGGGCAGTGGATGGCGCAACGTGCCGGGCTCAGCTTGCTGGCTGGCCTCATTGTGATTGCTGCAGGTGCCGCGCCTTTTCTAGCCAAAGTCGATTGGCAATCGAAATGGGCAAGATTTCAAAGTGTGCAAGCAGATAAGATCGAAGCCAAGCACACAGGTGTGACGCTGAGTAGGCCGGATCGCACCGCCATCGAATACGATGGTAAGCCGCATCCAGTGGCATTGAATTTTAGCGCCTCCGCCGCGCCCTTGGCCTTGGTCGGCAAAGAAGCGCGTGATGTACAAATCAAACCTGCTATCGCTGGTAAATGGCTGTGGGTTTCGGCCACTCGTTTAGAATTTACCCCCAATGAAGATTGGCCAATCGATCTCGAATACACCATCACGCTAGGTGCAAAAGCCTTAGCGCCGCATGTGAATGTGGATCGTGAATTCGAGTTTCGCACGCCTAGTTTTGAGATGCGTTGGCATGATCCTGTGTTCTATCAAGATCCGATTCAATTGAACTTACGCAAGGCGGTTTTTGAGATTGCGTTTTCACATCCTGTCGATCCTATCGCCTTTGAGAAAAAGTTGAAATTAGTGACAGAGGCCGCCGATCAAAAAATGTTTTCGAATACGACAGATGCGCAAAAGCTGACCGTGGTTTACGACAAATTCCGTTTGCTCGCCACCGTTTATACCGAGCCTTTGCGTATCCCTGCACAATCGTCGAGTTTGTCATTGACCGTCGAATCTGGCCTGACGGCAGCGCGTGGTGGTAATGCCATTAAGAGCGATCAAACCAAGGCCGTGTTAATCCCTGGCTTGTACAGCTTAGACATCGCCGAGATGAAGCAATTGATGGTCACGGGTGATACGGGTGAGCCAGAAAATGTGTTGCAAGTGGCGACGGGCATGGCCGTCAATGAAAAAGAAATGGCGCGCAATATTAGCGCTTGGTTACTGCCTGCCACGCATGAGGTGAATGGCGAAGACAGTGCGGTGTGGGCTGATCCCGAAGAAGTCACTGCGGAAGTATTAAAGGAATCAAAGGCCGTGCCGCTCACGAGCATTCCGGCAGAACGAGAGAATCAGGAGAGCCATTCCTTTAAATTTGCCTCTGAGCCAGGACGTTATTTGTACGTGCGCATCAAAAAAGGATTGAAGTCGGCAGGTGGTTATCAGCTTGGCGTCGAGCGCAATGAAATCTTCCGCATCAAGCGCTCAGCGCCTGAACTTTCAATTATGAGTAAAGGCTCTTTGTTGGCCTTATCAGGGGAGAAAAAATTACCGCTATTGGTGCGTGATTTACCGGGCGTTAAAGTGGAAATAGGACGTCTGCTGCCACAACAATTGCAGCATCTAGTGATGCAGTCGCAAGGCGAAATGAGTAAGCCAGAATTCTATAATGGGATTACGCCCGACAGTTTGACCGAGCGCTTTGAAAAGAAAATTCCGCTCAGTTTAAAACAAGGAAAAACCCATTACGAGAGTATCGATTTCGCCCAATATTTGCGGGCGGATGCCAGCGATAGACGTGGTATTTTTATCGTGATGGTACAAGCATACGATCCTAACGCTAATTCTGACGAAGAGAGTTCGGATGGCCCGCGTCCTTATCAGTACGGCGACTACGAATCTGAGGGGGAGGGCGAGGGTGAAACCATGGAGTCCGATCCTGATACAGTGGATTTGTCGACCATGCGTGATCGGCGTTTGGTAATCGTGACTGATCTTGGCATTATTTCCAAACTGGCGCTGGATGGTTCGCGCGATGTGTTCGTGCAATCGATCGCTGACGGCAATGCCGTCGGTGCGGCGACGGTAGAAATTTGGGCGAAAAATGGTAGCGTCTTGCTGAGCCAAGTGACCGATAGTAATGGGATGGCGCATCTGCCTAGCCTAACTGGGTTTAATCGCGAAAAAACACCCGCCGTTTTGATCGTGAAAAAAGCCGGTGATTTGAGCTTCCTGCCTTTAAATCGCGCTGATCGAAATCTTGATTATTCGCGCTTCGATATTGGTGGCCTGCATGCTAGTGGCTTGCCAAATCAAATGACGGCCTACCTTTTTTCTGATCGCGGTATATATCGCCCTGGCGATACGATGAATATCGGCATCGCCGCCAAATCTGCCGGCTGGGCGCAAAAATTAGTCGACTTACCCGTAGAAGCTGAAGTCATCGATGCGCGTGGCTTGGTCGTGCGTAAGCAAAAGTTGAAACTAGGCGTCGGCGGTATGGCAGAGTTTTCACACCCCACACAAGAAACTTCACCCACTGGCAATTACACAATTAATCTTAATTTAGCACGTGATACTGGCAGCGTCGCGCCAGGTGCTAGTGAAACCGCCGCTTTGCGTTTGGGTAGCTTAACGGTCAAGGTGCAGGAATTTATGCCTGACCGTATGAAAGTGGTGGCGCGCTTATCGCGCGAAACCGAAGAAGGTTGGATTTCACCGAAAGACTTGAGCGCCAAGATCAATGTGCAGAATTTATTCGGCACGCCTGCACCAGAACGGCGGGTGGATGCGAGCTTAACGCTGCTCCCGAGTTATCCGGCTTTCCGTAGTCATCCTGATTTTATTTTCTTTGACCCTATGCGCGCTAAAGAAAAATTTCAAGACGAACTGGCTAAGGCCAGCACCGATGCGCAAGGCAATGCAGATTTGCCTTTGGGACTGCAACGATATGCGCAGGCGAGTTATCAATTGCATTTATTGGTGAAAGCCTTTGAGCCAGAAGGTGGCCGCAGCGTGGCAGCCGAAGCGACGGCCTTGGTGTCGGATCGACCTTATCTCTTGGGCTATAAAGCCGATGGAGATCTAGACTATGTCAATCGGAATGCGGTCCGAAATGTGCGCTTCGTCGCGATTGATCCTAAAGCAAAACGTAGCGCCGTCAAAAAATTGCAACTGTTGCGCATAGAACGCAAAGTCGTCTCGGTATTAATAAAACAGCCGAATGGCCTGTTTAAATACGAATCGAAAACCAATGAAAGCGTACTAAGTGAGAGTGCGTTCGAAATCAGCGCTGCTGGCACCAATGTGATGTTATCGACCCAAACGCCGGGCAATTTCTCGTATGCGGTGCGCGATGAAAACGGCTTGATTTTAAGTAAATTTGATTACAGTGTGGCAGGTACGGGTAATGTCTCACGTTCCTTAGATCGTAACGCCGAATTGCAATTGTCACTGAATAAAAAAGACTATAACCCCGGCGAAGAGATAGAGATCAATATCCGCGCACCCTATGTCGGTGCGGGTTTGATCACGATAGAACGGGACAAAGTCTTTGTGCATAAATGGTTTAAGGCCAATAGCACGTCTTCGGTACAGAAGATCACCCTGCCGAAAGATTTTGAAGGTAATGCCTACGTCTCGGTGCAATTCGCACGCGATATTGCTTCGAATGAGATTTTCATGAGTCCCATGAGCTACGGTGTAGTGCCATTTGCCACCAGCTTGGCAAGGCGCACCAATCCGATTAGTTTACAAGCGCCAGCAACCGTCAAACCGGGGCAAGTCGTTAAGATTAAGCTGGAATCGAAAGCCGCTGCGCGTGCCGTCGTCTTTGCCGTGGATGAGGGAATTTTGCAAGTGGCGCGTTATCAAAATCCCGACCCCTTGAAATTTTTCTTCCAGAAAAAAGCGCTAGAAGTCGGCACGCAACAAACCATGGATTTGGTCTTGCCCGAGTTTAGAAAACTGATGAGTGCGGCAGCTCCAGGCGGTGATGGCGAGGGCTTATTAGGAAAGAATCTGAATCCTTTTAAACGCAAAACCGATAAGCCTGTGGTGTTTTGGTCGGGTGTGGTGGACGTGGTCGGTAGCAAAGAATTTACTTACACCGTGCCAGAAAGTTTTAATGGCAGCTTGCGCATCATGGCGGTCGTGATGAATGACGAAACCGCTGGCGCTGCCAGCACCTCGACCACAGTGCGCGGTGATGTAATTCTCTTGCCGAATTTGCCGATTGCAATTACGCCCGGCGATGAGGTTGAAGTTGGTTTGGGTGTAGCGAATAACACGCTGGGCTCTGGTAAAGATGCAGTAGTGAATGTCAGTATGAGTTTGTCGCCAGGTTTGGAAGTGGTCGGCAGCCCACAACAGAGTTTGAAAATTTCTGAGAAATCGGAAGCCGCCACCAAGTTTGTGATCCGCGCCAAGGCCGGTGACGCGGCACAACTGGGATCAGCTAGCGTGGTATTTACGGCGCAAGTGAAAGATGCGAAAGCACGGCTCTCGACCGACTTGAGCATACGCCCAGCATCTGCTTACGTGACGCTAGTGCAAACGGGACTGTTCAAAGGAACGGGAGAAGTCGTCGCCCAGGCGCAGATGTATCCTAACTTTAAGCACAGCGAGGCAGCGATCTCCACTTCGCCTTGGGCGTTCACCAGTGGTTTGATTAAGTACTTGGATGTTTATCCCTATGGTTGTACGGAGCAAATCACCAGTCAGATTTTCCCAGCAGTGATTATCGGCAGCCAGGCGCAATTGGCGAAAGAGCTGTTGAAAGGTAGTCGCAATGGTAGCGAGCTTGATCTGCCAGATGTGAGAAAGAGTTTTGAGCGCTACCTCAGCGCGGTCAGATCACGTCAAACAGCCGATGGTGGTTTTGCGATGTGGCCAGGAGCCAGCTCGGATTTGTTTGCAACCAGCTATGTCGTCAACTTACTGATCGAGGCCAAGGCACATCAACTGGCTGTGCCCAACGATTTACTGCAACGCGCTAACGGGTATTTACAAACACAACTGGCGCAACCGAATACGCATTTCTATTTGTGGCGGGCGCAAGCCTATGCGGCTTATTTGCTGACCCGTCAAGGCGTAGTCACCAGCGCTGCGCTGACCAATTTGCGTGAATTTATCAAAGGTGAATTAAGCGGCTCCATTTCTGATGCGCGTAAGAGCTCGATAGAGCGTGATTTAGGCATGGTCTATCTGGCCGCCAGTTTCCAAATCTTGAAACAAGATAGTTTGGCGCGTGATTTACTAGAGCCAGCGCTGAAGGCACTTAAATCGAATGAAGATCCACGTAGTAGTTGGTACTGGGACTATTATTACGACCCGCTGGTGCAAAGCTCTACCGTCGTCCAAATCATTGCAAAACATTTCCCCAAACGGATCGCTGATTTGCCGCAAAACTATTGGCAGCGTTTGTCGGATACGGTACGCGACGGCTATTATCAAACGCATTCCGCGTCTACCGTATTACTGGCAGTCGATGCTTACGCCAGCGCAGCACAACAATCGGCGGCGGGTAAAGTGGCAGTGACTGCCATCGACGCAAAGGGTCTCGCCAAGGCGCTAGAACTACCAAAACAATTCGCCATTGCCAGTATGACAGTGCCGAATAACGCGGTGAAACTAAAGCTCAGTAATCAAGGTGAACTGCCTTTGTTCTACTCCTTCGCCGAAGCGGGCTATGAACGCAATCTACCCAAAGAGGCCAAGTCGCAGGGCTTGGAAATCCTCCATGAATTCTTGGATGGTAAAGGCACTCCCGTCACCGAAGTCACTTTAGGGGATGAAGTGCAAGTGAGGGTGCGAGTGCGGGCGATAGGGCGTGAGCGAGTGGCGCAAGTGGCATTGGTGGATGTTTTGCCCGGAGGATTGGAACCAGTCCTAACGTCGCCCTCAGACGATGATGCCGCTGATACCCCGCTTTGGCGCAGGCGCTTAGGTGGTAAGAGCACTTGGCAAATTCAATATGCCGATATTCGCGAAGACCGCGTGATTTTTTATGGTGACGTCAGCAGCAATTTAACCGAAGTCACCTACAAAGCGCGAGCCACCAATGTCGGTACCTTCGTGGTGCCTGCGGCTTACGGTGAAGCGATGTATGAGCATCGTATCTTTGCCCGTTCGGCGGCATCTAGTTTGAAAGTGAAGCCAGTGGCGAAATGAGTCTAGTGTGAATTGTTTATGCCGCGTTGCAGCTATAAAATTGTAGGACGGGGGAAACCCGCACCGCCAGACCATCGAGCACCTGAGCGGCGCAGTTTTTACCCGTCCTACGAAATAGCTTAACTACACCCAACCGAAAACTTTTTCACGCGCATCGCTAGCCAATAAAAGTATGAGCAACATCAAACGCAAATTACAGAAATTCAGCTATGTGTTGCTGCTACTGGCAATAGCCTGCATATTGCTACGCCTATTGCCCAAGCCAGCTTTATCCAGTTATTTCCCTTCCTCCCGCATCCTCAGTGCTGCGAATGGCGAACTGTTGCGGCTCACGTTAGCGTCTGATCAGCAATTTCGCTTGTGGACACCGCTGGCGCAAATCGCCACGCCTTTGCAAGAGGCAGTTTTGTTGTACGAGGATCGTTACTTTTATTGGCATCCCGGTGTCAATCCCTGGGCTTTATTACGCGCTAGTGTGACGACGGCTAGCGGTGCGAGACGGGTCGGTGCATCGACGATTAGCATGCAATTGGCCAGACGAATTTATCATATTGATAGCCGTAGTTTTCGGGGGAAATTGCAGCAGGTCGCTGGTGCGCTGTTACTCGAATTGCGGTATAGCAAACACGACATTTTAGAAGCCTATTTAAACTCAGCCCCGTATGGTGCAAACATTGAAGGCGTTGCGACCGCTAGCCTTGTGTATTGGCGCAAACCGGCAGCGCAGCTCAATTTGCCTGAAGCGATGAATCTTGCGGTGATTCCGCAAAATCCGCGTAAGCGTATCGGTGATACGACCGCGCTTGGCGGTAGCCCTGAGCTAGTTGCGGCACGCCAGCGATTAATGAAGCAATGGCTAGTTCAACATCCACAAGATCGCGCCTATGCCAACGAGACCATGTTGGCACTCCCTTTCCAGCAACGACGTAGCTTGCCATTTTTGGCACCGCATGTGGTCGATATGTTGTTGCAAGAAGCGGATCAACAAGGTAGTACGCAAACGCGCATCGCCACCAGTATTGATCTGCCGCGTCAATTATTATTGGAGCGGGTGCTCAGCCATTATCTCAAGACGCAGGCCGACAAAGGTCTGAAGAATGCCAGCGCGCTCTTACTCGATAGCGCAACGATGCAAGTTCAAGCGCTAGTCGGTTCGGCGGATTATCACAATGCCGACATTGCAGGGCAAGTCAATGGTGCATTGGGGCGGCGTTCACCTGGCTCTACGCTCAAACCCTTTATTTATGGACTGGCATTAGACCAAGGTTTGATTCACTCGGCGTCGATATTGAAAGATGCGCCCACCAGTTTTGGGGCTTTTTCGCCTGAAAATTTCGATGGTCATTTTAGTGGACCCATTCCTGCGCACCAAGCTTTAATACGCAGTCGAAATATTCCTGCCGTTGAGCTAGCGGCTAAGCTCAGTAAGCCTAATCTTTATGATTTTTTGAAAAGTGCCAACGTACAAAAATTGGCGTCCGAATCGCATTATGGTTTAGCACTGGCATTGGGTGGCGGTGAAGTGAGTATGGAAGAGTTGGCGCAGCTTTATGCGATCTTGCCGAATCAGGGGCGCTGGCAAAAATTACGCTATGTAAAAGACCAGAGCACCCCTAGCAATCAAGCTGCAGGCAGGCCACAAGGTCTGCAATTGCTGAGTCCAGAAGCCAGTTACATCGTCACCGATATGTTGCGGCAAACGCCACGCCCAGATAGTTTTGCACCCGCGCGCCCCGCGATCGCTTGGAAAACTGGGACTTCTTGGAGCTTTCGTGACGCCTGGACTGCGGGTGTATTTGGACGCACTGTCTTGGTCGTCTGGGTGGGTAATTTCAATGGCGCCAGTAATCCTGCCTTGATCGGTATCGAAGCGGCCGCGCCCTTATTCTTACGCATGGTAGATGCACTGCGCGCCGAGAAGCTTGAGCAGGCCGAGCTACCCAGTGGCACACCGCCAGACCTCAAACGCTTAGACGTGTGTGTCGCCAGCGGTGAGTTACCGAACCAAGATTGCCCAGTCACTGCGCCAGCATGGTTCATCGCAGGCAAATCACCGATACGCGTCAGCACATTACACAAGAAAATTCTTGTCGATAGTCGCACCGGACTGCGCGTCTGCACCCCCAACGCTTATACGCGTAGCGAAGTGTTTGAAACCTGGTCTTCCGACATGCAAAGCTTATTCACCAAAGCCGGTATGCCGCTACGACAAATGCCCAGCGGCGCTTGCCAAGACAGCAGTGAGGCAAGCGACAATCCCCCGCGCATCATCAGCCCACTACGCGGTGTCACGCACATTCAGCGCCTACATCAAGCACAAAGCCTACAACTGCGTGCTAGCAGTGATAACAGCAAAGATCAATTAAGCTGGTTCGCCGACGACTCCTTGCTAGGTATGACTCAAGGCGAGCAAAGTCTCAACTGGACGCCACCCCGCGCTGGTCGCTATTGGTTGCGGGTGGTCGACAGTCGCGGCTTGTCAGACAGTCGCGAGCTGGTGGTGGAGATGGTGGAGTAGTTTGGTTTGAAGTGACTGGGCTTTAACGCGCACGTAAACACCTCATTCCCGCGTCAACTGCGCATACAGACGCGGCAGTAATTGTGGCAACTCTGCTGCGTCCTTGGCCACGATATAGGCTTTGGCGCCGAATAGGTGGGGTAGGTAGTCCTCGGCTCTTTCATCGATGGTGACGCAAAAAGGAATGAGGCCTAGCTGGCGGGCTGCGTGGATCGCGTTGCGGGTGTCTTCGATGCCGTAGCGTCCCTCGTATTGATCGAGATCATTGGGTTTGCCGTCGGTCAGTATCAAGAGCAAACGGCGGCTGTTTTTTTGTTGCAGCAAGATCGCGGAGGCGTGTCTTATGGCCGCGCCCATGCGGGTGTAAAAACCCGGTTTGAGTTGGGCCAAGCGACCCCGTATTTGTGGGCTGTAGACCTCGTCAAACCCTTTGAGTAAATGGAAGCGCACATGTTCGCGCCTTACCGATGAGAAGCCATATAGCGCGAAGCGATCACGTGTTGCTGCTAATGCCTCGCAGAGTAAATACAAACTGTCGCGAATCACATCGATGACGCGGGCTTGATTGTTGACCCAAGTATCGGTGGACATCGATAAGTCGGCGAGTAAGAGGCAAGCCAAATCGCGACTTTGTTGGCGCTGATCTAGGTATAAGCCGGGACTGGCCAGCGCATGACTTCCTGCGTTGGCAGCGCGCCGTTCGGTACTAAAACGGACGCAGGCATCAATATCAATATCGTCGCCACTCAGTTGACCGCGTAGACGTTGCCGCTCTGGCTGCAAGCTTTGAAATTGTTGGCGCAGTCTTTTTGCGGTGACACGTAAATGGGCGGGCAAGGGCTGGGCTGGTGCATCACGACCTAATAGCATTTGTATGCGGGCGTGTTTTTCTATCAGTTGCTGCTTTTTGTAATGCCATTCTGGGTACAAAATGCCATCGGCGAGCAGTACGTCATCGTCGGCTTCGGCTGGTAAATCGAGATCAAAGCGCACCCGGCTCGCAGTCGATTTGCCATCATTGGCGACGCTTAATACGTCAAAGTCATTGGCCGCGCGTTGCGCATCGGGATTGTCGTCTTCATCGAGCGGGCGATTGACTTTCACATACTCAGCCCAAGAAAACAAACTCTCGGCGCGGAATAGCAGGATAAAGGGGCTGGGATTGTCCGGCATGTCGGTGCGCTCTGCCATGCGTT
>CAYXJI010000009.1:0-5618 GCA_964465175.1 uncultured Burkholderiaceae bacterium
GATCGGCAATACTCCACGTCGTCAAGCTAAATTCATTTACCAAATCGCACCGACCTACACCTTAGGAAATGCTGTCTTTGGCCTAGGCATCATCGGCACCAGCAAATCATTTGGCGATGATGCCAACACGCTCACTTTGCCTGGCTTTACGATGTGGAATGTCTTTAGCAGCTACCAAATCAACACGCATTTACAAGCGTCCATCAGCGTCAATAATTTATCCAATACGATAGGCTATACAGAAGTCGAGGGCGACGGCCACGCAGCGCGCTCTATCAATGGCCGTACGATACGGGCTACTTTGAAGTATGCCTTTTAGCGAATTCCTTCGCCTCGAAAGTGGCGAAAAATTTGTGTTGAAGTTAATCACTTGCGCCCCTTGCGCGTCACTGATGAATTAGCTATTTACTCCCTAAACTTAACCTTGGGGACAAAAAAAGTCCCCCAAGACCAAAGTCTCGGGGGACGCAATTGCCAAACTTATTTGAACTTACTTGAACTTACTTGAACTTACTTGAACTTATAGCTGAGACTCAAAGACACGCGCCGTCCCAGAGGATTGGCGACACGTGGGTCCCAACCAGCGCCGCCTGCGAAATCGACATTGTGCGCCGTGAACGAAGGTGTTCTGTTGAGCAAATCGAAGATACCGTAGTTGATCGTCAAATCCTGAAAGCCACTATAGCTGCCAGAGAAGTTGAAGGTGATGTAGGGTTTTACATCGGGTACAAAGCCACTAGGTACAACACCGGCAGGCACTTCATCCTTATAGCCTGCTGTGTAGCGTGTGCTCACGGTGTTGCTCCATGCGCCTTCCGAGTATGTGAAGTAGGCATTATGTTTCCAACGCACGAACAAGTCACGTGCATACCAATTGCCTACATGCTCTTCGTAAGCACTGCTCTTAAAGATACGTGTCTGGTAGCTCTTGACGTAGGTGCCATCGATACCGGCATTCCACTTCCCTGCCCCGATCTTGCCATTCAATTTGGCGCTCAGATCAATACCGCTGACCTTGTCACCATCTGCGTTCACATAGCCTGCTTGAATGTAATCGATTTGACCGTCCGCACCGCGAATCAGATTATCCGGAAAAGTCTCAGGATGCTTAATGACGGTCGTCCCATCGAGCTCGGTGATGATGCCCTTACGTTCTATCCTCCACACATCGGCACTCATGCTTAACCAGTTGCTTGGTTGCACCACGCCGCCGAAAGTCCATTGACGCGACTTTTCAGGTTCGAGATTAATATTGCCACCGGCTTTTTGATCGGGACGAATTGCGCAATATTGCAAATCGCCTGGATTTTTTGGACACAACACGGGATCGGCGACATTACCTGGCAAAGGCGAAATCGACACACCGGAATACAGTTGGAAGAAACTCGGCGCACGGAAACCGGTATTGACCGAGCCACGGAACATCAATGTATTGGCAACAGGCTCATAGCGAAACGAGACCTTAGGGTTGACCGTATTACCAAAATCGCTGTAATGATCGCCGCGCACTGCCACTTGTACGTCTAGACCTTTCACGACAGGGATCGCCAATTCACTATAGATCGCACTGATATTGCGCGACACCTTCGCAAAGTCTGCATCAAATGGCGCGTCACGCACGGGCACTGTGGCGGCTTGACCTGATTTGAATTGATAAGATTCTTTGCGCAAATCAAAGCCTGCCGCCATACTCAAAGGCCCTGCTGGTAAGCTCATTAATTCACCAGAGATATTTCCGTCGACTTGCATCAAACTCGCTCGACCACCAAACAAAGCCGTTCCCGCTGCTTTGGATGCTTGGATCAAGGCCATGGCTTCGTCAGTTTGCTTTTCGCCTGGTTTTAACCAAGGATTAATTTTGCCGGTGGCGAGCGCAGCATTAAATTCCGCGGTTTTCATATACCCTTCGCGCAGCGTCGAGGCGGCTTTACTGCCTGCGGTCGAGATGCCGAATTTGTAGTCCCAATTACCCCATACACCGTCGATGCCAGCTAAGGCGCGGTATTGATCAGAGACGGTAGAAATGGTGCGACCGCCGCAATCCATACAACGCCAGCGATAGGCAATCGGCTTGGTCTTATCAAAAGTCGGAATATAGGCTGATAGGTCTTGGTAGTAAGGACCGCCGACTGGGTACAGATTGCCAGCCGCAGCGCTGGTGGTAATTTGACTTTGTTCAAACTGCTTCGTTGCGGTAGAACGGGAACCGACCACTTCTGCAAATACTGTAGTATCGGCGTTCAGTTTCAAAGTGCCACGGGTGACGGCATTGATGTTTTCGACGGGTTGTATCAGGACGGCTTGACCGGTGTAGTCATAGGCGCAGGCATTGGCAAATTGCGGACTCCCCCATAAGGCGCTCTGATATTGCGACATACCAAAACCCGTATCGCATTTACCCTGAAAACTCAAGAGCGTGGCGCGGTTATAGGTCTGCGCACCGGTCGTGGGTAATTTGTAGCTAGAGCCGATGGCAGTATTACTGGCACCGGTTTGCGTTGCAAATGGTGTGCCTGTGGTGTCAGGAGATAAACCACGCGCTGGCTGAAAACCATTGACGAAAGAGCGTTGATTAGCAGCGAGTTTATCTTGCTTATCGTAGGTCAGGCTTCCCATCAAATTAAAGCCTTGTTGATCCAAAGTGCCGTGACCAGCGACTAGCGAAAAGCCCTTGGTATTGCCGCCACCTTCATCGGTCATCGTGCCGCGCACGCCGACTTGAATACCAGTGAAATTCTTTTTGAGGATAAAGTTGATCACGCCGCCTATCGCGTCAGTCCCATAGATCGCCGACGAGCCATCAGTCAAAATCTCCACACGTTCGATTGCAGCCAAAGGAATGGCATTCAAATTCACCGCATTGCCCTTGGCACCGTGGGTAGAAACGCGGCGACCATTCAACAATACCAAGGTACTACCCGCACCCAAACCACGCAGATTGGCGCTAGCGTTACCGTTATTATTCCGGTCATTCGAGCCTAGTTGTATGCCCGCTTGTGAAGATAAATTATCGGCACCTGTGCCATTGGCAGAAATCAAACCGATCAATTGCTCTGTACTGGTGACACCAGAGCGCTCAATCTCGGCAGCCGTGATGACTTGCACAGGTAATGCGCCTTCTTTTTGCACGCCTTTGATGCTACTCCCCGTAATCTCAACCCGTTGCAGCTTGGCTTTTGCGGCATCTGCCTTCACCGCATCTTGTGCCATCGTGATACTCGAAATGCCCATAAGTGCGATGCACTGCGCTATTTTTTTCATCTTCACTTCACTTCTCCTTTTTGAAATTATTGAATCCTGCGTGGATATCGGCACGATGACCTTGCTACTCGGTGCGGATCAAACGGCTCGGTAACATGGATTAGACTATGGTTTTGATCGCCCATCAAAACAAATGAAAAAACTGGCGGCAGCGATAACCAAAAGATATAGCCTCAGCAGCGCTCAGGGCTTTCGCCTATCAGGCTGCGATGTAGTGCTAGATTTTAACCATAAAAAATCAAGCGCACACAAGCAAAAACGACAATACCATCATCAAAAAAAACAACAGACCAACTGACAATCGCCTCCACATAGCCTGTCTATCCATCGTGGAAGTCGTGACGGCTGAAGACATAGGCAAGATGCCAGACAAAAATATCGCCGATGCTTTGATAGCGAGGCCTTAAACTTTGCGGTGAGACCACCTTTGTATCGCAAGTAAATGGTGAAAAAAATTGCCGACTCTCCAAAGTACGCATAGGACAGTCGACAAATAAAAGACCCAACACTTCTTTTTCGCAATTCATTCGTCTTGGGGAAAAATGAATCTAGTTCCCATCTTGATACCATCGACCATCAAATAGCCTGTGGGGTGCCATCAATGCATACAGTAAAAAAATGAACCACGCATATCGTTTCATAATTTATCGAATAGCACGATTGATTTTTATTCATCATCATATAGTTGAAGGTTATGGCTTGGTGGTCAAAGTGCTCGGCAAGTGAGGATGGCAATAAACCGGCGTGCATCACAGCGTACTTGTGTGGTCTGAAAAATATAAAGCGCCAGAGCGGTTTGGGGGAGGCAGAGAACATAAAATGGTAGGACGGGTGCAACCCGCGCCGCCAGTCTGTCGAGCACCTGAGCAAGGCGGCTTACACTCCTCCCACGAGACTACATTTCATACTTCGGACCATAGGTGGAAGAAGGGAGTAACGCTAGCCGATATTGGCTAGTGTATTCCCTAGGGTTATATTCAAATGGTGAAGATTCATTGGCCTTTCACACTGCTTAGAAATACTCTGTTGATCAGAATAAAAAATTTGCCGGGAGAACGATAGAAATGCGCTGTGAACTTTTACATGAACATCCTGATTTTCAACGCTTGTCATCGATTAATGGCATAGAGATTGATTTGCGCTACGTGGGCGAGAATAATTTTTTTGGTGTCGATTTATACGGTGAGCTTGACTGTGCTTGGTTGCATAAAGAAGCGGCTAGCGCACTAGATGCTGCGGCTGCTTGGTTGGATCAGCATCATCCTGGTTACAAAATTCGTGTGTACGATGCCTTGCGTCCGCATCGTGTGCAGGTCATGCTATGGCAGCATTTAGAAGGCACGCCCTTGCGCACTTATGTCGCCGATCCGGCCATCGGTTCTATCCATTCTTTTGGTATGGCGGTCGATGTGACGGTGATTGATCCAGCAGGCAATCCCCTCGATATGGGCTCGGGTTTTGATGAGTTGAATGAAAAATCGCATCCGAATTTAGAAACTGAGATGCTCGTCAGTGGCAAAATTACTGCCGCACAAGTCGCCAATCGCGAGATACTACGTCAAGCCATGCTGCAAAATGGCTTTTACGGGATTCGTAGTGAATGGTGGCATTTCAATTGCAATGATCCCGTCCTAGTTCGCGCCAACTATCTAAGAATTGAATGACGACAACTTCTCCTCATCTACAGCAAAGAGGTGGCCTTTGGTGGGTGCCTAGTTTGGCGTTCATCGGCGCGATGCCGTATATCGTGGCGCAACAGCTTTCGACCGTCTTGTACAAAAATCTCGGCATTTCCAATGGCGAAATTACTTTTTACACCAGCCTGCTGTATTTGCCTTGGGTAATCAAACCGCTGTGGGCGCCGTTGATTGACATTTTTAAGAGCAAACGCTTTTGGGTGATTTGCATGCAAATGCTGATCGGCGCTGGCATGACGGCTTTGGCCTTGAGCCTTCAGACGCCGTATTTTTTTGCACTCAGTTTAGTGGTGTTTTGGTTGATCGCGTTTGCCTCGGCGACCCATGATATTGCGGCAGATGGTTTTTATATGATTGCGCTCAGCCCGCATGAGCAAGCGGCGTTTGTCGGCGTGCGCAGTATGTTCTTCCGCATCGCCAATATTATTGGCGGCGGTGTCCCCGTGATTTTGGTCGGCATGATGAACAAAAAAACGGCGGATATGGCACAGGCATGGTCGTATGTCCTGATGTTGGTCGCGGCCTTTTTTATCGCTTTGCTGTCCTATCATTGCTTTATTCTTCCCAAACCAAGCGCCGACACATCGGCGCTTGCTGAAAGTGCAGGCACGCTCACGGCAAAACAAGTATTGATAGAATTTGCTGCGACCTTCAAGGCCT
>CAYXJI010000009.1:5628-9892 GCA_964465175.1 uncultured Burkholderiaceae bacterium
GCCTTTTTCATGAAGAAACAGGTCTGGTTTAGTGTGGCTTTTATTCTCTTGTTTCGCTTGGGTGAAGCGCAGGCTTTGAAAGTGGTTGGTCTGTTTATGCTAGACCCGCGTGAGGCTGGCGGTTTGGGTTTGAGCAATCAAGAATACGGGATAGTGTATAGCGTGGTTGGCATCATGGCGCTCACCTTGGGCGGCTTGCTTGGTGGCTGGCTCATTGCACGCCACGGGCTCAAAAAAATGTTATGGATTATGGTGGCGGCGATCCATTTACCGAATTTTTCCTTTGTCTTTTTGGCCTGGCTACAACCCGATAGTTTATGGATTATCAGTGCTGCTTTGGCAGTCGAACAATTTGGTTATGGCTTTGGCTTTACCGCCTTCATGATGTATATGATGATGATTTCTGATGGCCCGCAAAAAACCTCGCATTACGCACTTTGCACCGGTTTTATGGCCGCTGGCATGATGTTTCCTGGCGCGTTTAGCGGCGACCTGTCACGCTATTTGGGCTATACCAATTTCTTTGTGTGGGTCTGCGTTTGCACGGTGCCGGGTTTGGTGATGACGGCCTTTTTGAAGATCGATGACGCTTACGGTAAAAAGCAATGATGCAGGTAAGCTTATGACAGTAGCGTCAGCATCATTGAACAATCCGCCGCGCCGTTTGCGCTCTTTAGACGCGTTTCGCGGCTTCACGATTGCTGCCATGCTGTTGGTAAACAATCCCGGCAATTGGTCACAACTCTATCCACCACTGGCGCATGCAAAATGGCATGGCTGGACTTTCACCGACTGTATTTTCCCTTTCTTTCTGTTTATCGGTGGTGTGGCGATGGCCTTGTCTTTGGGACGTTTGGCCGATGCGGGTGCGAATAAGCGAACACTACTCATCAAATTGAGTAAGCGCGCGGCGATTATTTTTTTGATCGGTCTATTTTTAAACCTGATACCGCAATTCGATTTAACACAAGTACGCATCATGGGCGTGCTGCAAAGAATCGCCTTGTGTACGGTGCTGGCTGCACCGATTGTGCTGTACTGCAATTGGCGTCAGCAATGTGTTTGGATCGTTGGATTACTCAGCTTCTACACCTTGGTAATGTTGTATCTTCCTGTGACTGATATGCATGGTGTCTTGGTCACTGGGGCGCTAGCACCTGGGCGCGATGCGGGGGCGTATTTTGATCGATTGTTTTTAAGTGGGCACATGTGGAGCAGCAGCAAAGTGTGGGACCCAGAAGGCTTGTTCACCACCATTCCTGCGCTGTGCAGTCAACTACTGGGTATGCTGGCAGGACGATACTTATTGAGCGACGCTAGGCGATGGGATAAAACGAAGGCGATGTTGGTGGCGGGTGCGCTGTGTTGTTTGCTCGCGAGTGGCATCGACGCCAGTTTCATGCCTATCAATAAAAGCCTTTGGACGACATCGTATTGCTTGATGATGAACGGGATCGCCCTGATCAGCTTTGCTGGTTTTTATGCGCTGCTGGATATCGATAGTCTGCCTCGCCTCAACCGCTTTGCCACCCTATTATCCGCGCCACTGCTTATTTTTGGCATGAATGCCTTGTTCATTTTTGCGCTGTCAGGCTTTATCGCCAAGATGTTGACCTTGATTAAAATACCCGATGCGCAAGCTAATATGGTGTCACTCAAAGCCTACATTTACGCGCCGATCAAGGCCGCTACGATTTTGGAAGTGAATGCATCATTGCTGTTTGCAATTGGCTTTGTGCTGGTGATGTTTAGCATCGCTTGGGGTATGTGGAAACAACATTGGTTTATCAAAGTATGACGACCTATTTACTCAGACGTTTGTGGCAAATGCTACCCACCATGCTGGGCGTGATTCTGCTGGTGTTTTTTCTGTTCAATTGGGTCGGCGGTGACCCTGCGTATATTTTGGCGGGAAAAATGTCGAGCGCCGAGCAGATTGCGAATATTCGCCAGCAGCTTGGTGTTGATCAGCCCGTTCATGTGCAACTCGGCATCTTCATTCAGCAAATTATCAGCTTTGATTTTGGCAATAGCTGGAGCACGGGTGAATCAGTGTCGTCGATTATCACGAGTCGGCTTGGGCCTTCGCTGACCATCTTGCTGCCTTTGACCATCATCGAGTGCCTTGGCGCTGAGCATCGCTTTTCATCGTGGCGGCATCACAGATAGAGTCGTGATGATCACGTGTACCCTTGCGATGTCGGTGAGTATTTTGGTGTATATCATCGTGGGTCAATATGTGTTTGCGTATCAGTTTGGTCTGTTTCCTGTACAAGGTTGGAGCAATCATTTTTCGGAGAATTTGATGCGCTATGCTGCCTTGCCTATTTTGATTGGTTTGGCGGTTGGTGTGGCACCGAATCTGCGCCTGTTTCGTAGCTTTATTTTGGATGAAGTGAACCAAGACTATGTACGCACCGCACGCGCCAAAGGCTTGTCGGAACGCAGAATTAAATGGGTGCATGTCTTACGCAATGCGGCGATTCCTATCATTACCCATGTCATGTCCCACCTGCCGGCTTTGCTGATTGGTGCCTTTTTAATCGAACGATTTTTCTCCATCCCGGGTATCGGCCGCGAAGTGATCCTGGCAGTCGAGCGTAGCGATTTTCCGGTGATCAAAGCCATCACGGTGTATGTCGCAGCCGCTACCATGATTTTTAATTTGTTGGCTGATCTGTTATATCAAGCAGTCGATCCTAGAGTGCAGTTAAAATGAGTGCGATTTCCTTATTCTCCAATACGCATCAAGAATCACCTGGCTTATGGGCTTTGGCGTGGCGACGTTTGCGGGCTGATCGTGTGGCGATGTTCGCCTTGGCGGTGGTCTGCCTATTTTTGTTGACCGTGATGCTATCGAAGGCGGGTTGGGTGGCAACGGATTGGGAGCGGGAAGTCGGCCTTAGCTATGCGCCACCGAGTTTTCTAGGTGCCGAAGCAATCGTAGAAGGCACGATGCAAGCAGCGCTACCCTTACCTGATAATCGCTTTGATCCGCTCCGCGACATCATCCAAGAGATTAAAGAAACCCAAGACTATCAAGTGGATACTAACACCGCTACCAAATTAAGAACCCTGCCTTTTGGCGCAGACAAATGGGGGCATGATGTCATACTAAAAACCATCAAGGGCGCAGAGACGTCTATGATCGTTGGTCTATCTGCGGCGCTGTTGGCGACCTTAATTGGCAGTCTCTTTGGCGCCCTCGCGGGGTATTTTGGTGGCTATATCGACGATGCTTTCAACTGGTTTTATAGCATATTTACCTCGATTCCTTACTTACTTTTAGTGCTCGCTTTCGCCGCAGTATTGCAACAGCGCGGCATCATGACGATCGTTCTCATCTTGGCACTCACGGGTTGGACTGCGCCGTTTCGCCTAATGCGCGCCGAATATTTAAAGCACAAAAACCGTGAATACGTGTGGGCTGCCGATGCCATAGGTGCTTCGCATCGTCGTCGAATTTTCATTCACATTTTTCCGAATGTCAGCCATGTCGCCTTGGTGCAAATCTCGATCTCGGTGGTCGGTTTTATTAAGGCCGAAGTGATACTTAGCTACCTCGGTTTTGGCGTGGCGGTGGGCGATGTTTCTTGGGGCAGTATGCTCAACGAAGCGCAAAATGAATTAATTCTAGGCAAATGGTGGCAACTCACGGCGGCCACCGTCGCCATGGCGGTATTGGTGACTGCGTTCTCGGTATTAACCGATGCGCTGCGCGATGCGCTCGATCCCAAATTGAAATGAGCTAGCGTCATGACCACAGACACGCTGTTACAAGTCCACAATCTCCGCGTTTCATTTCGCGTCAGCAAGCACGACAGCGTCTGCTCGGTGAAGGGCATCTCGTTTGCGATACCACGCAATAGCACGGTAGCCTTAGTAGGCGAATCAGGCAGTGGCAAATCGGTGAGCGCTTTGGCGATCATGGGTCTCTTGCCGCAAGATACTGCGAAGATCGAAGACGGTAGCCAAATCCTGTTTGAAGGTCGTCACTTACTCGATTTAAGCCCAGCGCAGCGCCGCCAACTGTGCGGCAAAGAGATCGCGATGATCTTTCAAGAGCCCATGTCTTCATTGAATCCTGTATTCACCATCGGCTTTCAAATTGGCGAAGTCTTGCAACAGCACATGGGCATGAACGCTAGCCAAGCACGGACAAGAACCCTCGCCTTATTGGAAGAAGTCGGTATCCCCGATCCCGCGACCAAGATTGATGCCTACCCCAGCCAGATGTCGGGCGGCCAACAACAACGGGTGATGA
>CAYXJI010000009.1:9902-26876 GCA_964465175.1 uncultured Burkholderiaceae bacterium
TGATTGCCATGGCGATTGCCTGCGAACCAAAATTATTGATCGCCGACGAGCCGACCACGGCACTCGATGTCACGATACAAAAGCAAATCATCGATCTCATTCACAGCCTACGCCGCAAACGTGAAATGTCGGTACTTTTCATCACGCACGACTTGGCACTTGTCGGTGAGATTGCCGATCACGTCATTGTCATGCGGCATGGCGAAATACGCGAAACGGGCAGCCTTGAGCAACTCTTTACACAGCCCAAAGATCCTTACACCCAAGCGCTATTACAATGTCGCCCAAATCTGCAGACACGGCCTTGGCGCTTACCTGTCATTGCGGATTTTATGGCGGACCTTGGAAAAACGACGGAGACACCTAACGCGGCGAAAGAATTACCGCAGCGAGCACGCGGACTCAAAGGCGATGAAGAGATCGTGCTCGATGTGCGTGGATTAGGCAAAAGTTTTTTCGTCAAGGATGGCCTCTTTCGCAAAAAGGAATTTAAGGCAGTACAAGATATCTCGTTTCAATTGGCACGCGGAAAAACACTAGGCATCGTCGGCGAATCAGGCTCGGGCAAAACCACCGTAGGCCTTACGCTAATGCGCTTGCATCAAGCCAGCGCGGGGCAAGCGATTTTCGATGGCAAGGATATACTCGCGATGTCGAATCAAGCTTTCTTGCCCTACAAGCGGCGCATACAAATCATCTTTCAAAACCCCTACGCCTCGCTCAATCCACGCTTCACGGTAGGGCAGATTTTGATAGAACCGATGCAAATTCACGCCATCGCCGCCAATGATGCAGAGCGTCAAATGTTGGCATGGCAATTACTCGATAGAGTCGGATTACCCAAGGCCGCGTTTCATCGCTATCCGCATGAATTCTCCGGTGGGCAGAGGCAGCGTATCGCGATTGCACGATGTCTTACATTAAGGCCAGAAATCTTGATTTGCGATGAATCCGTATCGGCGCTCGATGTTTCGGTGCAAGCCCAAGTGCTCAATTTATTACAAGATTTGCAGGACGAATTTAACTTGTCCTACATTTTTATTTCACACGATTTGACGGTTGTGAAATACATCGCCGATCAAGTCATGGTGATGCAACAAGGTCGTGTCGTAGAGATTGCCAACGCCGATGATTTGTATCGGCAACCACAGCAGCCTTATACCAAAGCACTGCTGCAAGCGATACCGCGTGGTTTGCCAACATCATTGCATCACGATTCGCGATGTTAGCCGCGATCTATGCGCGTGGTCGCAGACGTTTGCTAGTAAAATTCTATTCATCCTTCTCTCAAGATTGCCCAGCATGGTACTGAATTATATTTGGATCGCGTTTTTTATCGTCGGTTTTATCGCCGCTCTCGGACAGTGGCTATTCTTTGGCGACACCGAAGTTTTTAAACGCATTATCGATGGCACCTTTGATTCCGCCCGCATTGGCGTGATGGATATTGCCCTGCCATTGGCAGGTGTCATGACCTTATGGTTAGGCATTATGAACATCGGTGAAAAAGCCGGCGCCATCGATTTGATCGCCAAAATCATCGGGCCATTCTTCCAACGCATTTTCCCTGGTGTACCCAAAAATCATCCGGCTAACGGTCATATGGTGATGAATTTTTCTGCCAATTTTTTAGGCTTGGACAACGCGGCTACACCGTTTGGTCTGAAGGCGATGGAGAGCTTGCAAAGTCTGAATCCGCAAAAAGATGAAGCCACCGATGCGCAGATTATGTTCTTGGTATTACAAACCTCGGGTCTGACTTTGATCCCACTCAGTATTATGGCGCAACGCGCTGTGTTAGGCGCCGCAGATCCTTCCGACATCTTCATCCCTTGTATGATCGCAACCTACGTCGCCACGTTTGTGGGACTAGTGAGTGTCGCTATTCGGCAGCGGATTAATTTATTCGATAGAGTCGTGGTCGGCTGGCTCGGTGGTGTGAGCGCGTTTTTGATCGCCTTAGTTTGGTATATGAGCCAACGCATGACACGAGGCGAAATCGAAGTATTTTCCAAGCTCAGCGCCAACCTCTTGTTACTCAGTATTATCGTCGCCTTCATGCTCGGTGCCATGCGCCGCAAAGTCAACGTGTATGAAGCCTTTATTGAAGGCGCCAAAAATGGTATCACCACCTCGCTCACCATCATTCCTTATCTGGTCGGCATGCTGGTAGCGATAGGTGTATTGCGCAACTCTGGCGTACTGGCATTCATCGTCTCGGGTTTCGATTGGCTATTTGGCCTCATGGGCCTCAACACCGATTTCACCCCTGCCTTACCCACGGCGATGATGAAGCCGCTCAGTAGCAGCGGCTCACGCGCCCTGATGATCGATGCGATGAAAACCTATGGCCCAGACTCTTTCGTTGGCCGACTTACCTGCATCTTCCAAGGCGCAACCGACACCACCTTTTACATCATCGCCCTGTATTTCGGCTCCGTCGGCATACGCCGCACGCGATACGCGATTTCCTTGGGATTATTAGCTGATTTGGCGGGCGTGATTGCTGCGATTTTTGTGGCTTATTTATTTTTTGCTTGAGTGGTCTTACGACATCGTCAAAATTTCACTCAAATTGTGGTGCAGTTGCGCATCTTTAATGACGGTAAAGTCTGGCTTGACGCGGCCTGGAATATTGGATCGATTGGTGGTGAGCAAGATCGTTTTTGTTTTTGTTTTTGTTTTGTCCGCTTGGACGATACTCAAAGCGGCGATTACGGCGGCACCGTTGAGTTGCGCCACCTCTAGGCTACTGATCACAAAATCAAAGGTCTCATTTAAAGCTCGCCCTAGTGCCACATAGCCATCACTGACGACTTCGGTACGCACGTTGTGACTTTTTAAACATTCCCTCACCAAACCAATAATGGCGTTAGAACGTTCGACCAGTAGTGCTGTACGCATTGCAGGAAATGCCCTTTGACGCAATGCTTGCAAACGTCCATCTACATCAATACTACAGTCGTCATTAAACGCAAAATCGTCGGCGATATCACGTAATAGATCGATATAAGCAAGCGCAATATCGACAAAAGCCTTACTTAATGCACGCGGATGTTCGAGGATTTCACTCAGCGCATCTTCGAGCGGATGACACACATTGGTAATTTCATACACCCCATAGGTTCCTCCACTTCCTTTCAAACTATGAACTAGTCGAAATAGGGAGTTAAAGTCCTCGGCAACGAATCCTGTTTTTTCCAGTCCCATAATGACTCCCTCAATATCATTGATGCGATTTGGTAGTTCATTGATATATGTCGTCTTGAGTTGCTGCAGCATTTGCATTGCAGGAGTCATTGGCCATTCCTTTTTAATCTTTTACGGTGCATGCATAGACTATTACTCTAACTACACTTGCGACTAGCATCAACACATTTTCAGATTAATCCAGAATTTCCATGAGGAGTTGCGATGAAGACGGATGCACTTTTCGAGCTAGTTTTGATGCGAATGAGGCGCTAATAGCAACGAAAAGCAGCAAAAATAGCCGAAAATGCGCCGTCAGCACGCCAATAGCACCGCAAGTGCGCCTAATGGAAAAGCTGGCCTTAGGCAAAAAAAACTTGGAAAGCGTTCATCCTGTGTGGTTTCTAGCGCATTGATTCTGGCGTATTCAATAGAAAAGATGACATATCAAGATCATGGGCTAGGAATCCCCAAAATTACCGGAGCACGAGGGCGCACCAGATCCACACTACAAGGCCCACTCTCCCGTCCATAACGATCCACACCAGACACCACCACTTGATGCACCGCCCCGAGTTGCGCATCATCTTGCAAATCAATGTGCAACTGCGAGCTGGCTTGTACCGAGAATCGCCATTGTGTGCCGTAGCGTTTCCATATCGCGAGTAGATGAAATTGTGACTTGGCGTCAATCGTGATGCTCAAGCTTTTCTGATCGCTGCTGAGTGCTATTTGTGGTGCCGCCATAGCTGCAAGAGATGCACTGTTTAACCACGGACTGGCAGGTACCAAGGCTGGGCTTTGATAGCGTTCGTTGATCAGTTTGCTGCGGATTTGTTTTCTGTCTTGTAGTAAGGCGACCATACTAAAATGCACATGCCCCGCATCCTTGAGACTGCGGGTTAGATCGACTTGATTAAGAATTTCTTCGGCGCTCCATGATTTGTCGGTGTCGTTGATACGGCTGGTGTAAAGACCCGGCCAAAGATGTCGTGCCTTGGTATTTTGCGTCTGCCAATAGGTTTGCAAAACGCCGAATTCTTGTCCTTTTTGCTGGAGTGGCCAATACAATTGCGGCGTGAGATAGTCCATCCATCCTTGATCCAACCAGTGCTCCACATCGGCATACAATTGATCGTATTGACTAAAGCCGACTATACCTTCTGGTCGCCGATCTGGCTTGCCTATACCAAAGGGACTGATGCCAAATTTGACCCAGGATTTTTCTTTGCGTATGCCGTGATAGATGGTTTCTATTAGTTCGTTGACGTGTTGTCGACGCCAATCAGGGCGCGTTAGTTTGCCGCCGCTTTGTTGATATTGATTCCATGCTGCCTCATCCGGAAAATCAATTTGTTCGCCATTACTTGCTTTGGCTGGGTAAGGATAAAAGTAATCATCCATGTGCACGCCATCAATATCGTAGCGCCTTACCACATCCAAAATCACCGCCAGCGTTTGCTGTTTTGCAGCTGCTTCTGCCGGGTCCATCCACAGCATATTGTCATACTCTTTGACTGCCGTTGGTGTGTGGCGCGCAATGTGATTGGGGGCTAGCGGCGAATTCGCCGATGCCATTTTGGCGCGATAAGGATTGAACCAGGCATGCAATTCTATGCCGCGTGCATGCGCCTGCTCTATCCACATTTGTAGCGGGTCGTACCAAGGCTGTGGTGGCATGCCTTGGCTGCCGCTGAGGAACTCCGACCACGGCTCTATCGCTGATGGATAAATGGCATCGGCACTAGGACGTACTTGCAGAATGATGGCGTTTAATTTGAGTTGTGCAGCATGATCGAGAATCTCAGTGATCTCTTTTTTCTGTTGTTCACTACCCAGTCCCTTGCGGCTAGGCCAATCGATATTCCCAACCGTCGCTACCCATGCTGCACGAAATTCGCGTGGTGCAACGGGTGCTTGCTGTGCTTGCTGTGCTTGTTGCCGTTCTATGCTTGTAAGCGCTAATGGTTCAACCGCCGTTGGCGAATCATTTATCGGTGCATGACTGCAAGCGGATAAGCCCCACACCAACGGCAAAATTGCGACATAGAGCTTGCGAATAGTGCGGCGAAAAAAGCATGCAGATGGCATAAGTCACTCAATAAATAAAAGTACAACAGTCCAATATTGTAGAAGAATTTTCCGCAGGACACATTGCAATTAGCTTTGCAAAGCCAGCCGCACGCTACCATCCACGCTATCTAGGCTGGCCATCGCCTCGCTTGCAGCAATATGCTTCTTGATCATGACGATGGCGACTTTGACCTGATGATCGCATTGTGCCAGCGCCGATAGTGCTGTCGCTTCATCGCACGCGGTGGCGTGCATAGTGAGGCTGATGGTGCGGCGTAATAACTTGGCATTGGTCGGTTTTAGATCGACCATGAGATTGCCGTAGACTTTATTGAGCTTGACCATCAAGGCGCTAGAAAAACTATTCAAGGCGATCTTTTGCGAGGTGCCTGCTTTCAATCGTGTACTGCCAGAAATCAGCTCCGTGCCGGTAGCCAAAGTGATGCCTATCTGCGCTCCTGTACTGACAGGCGCGTTCGGATTATTGGCAAAGCCTATCGTCAACGCTTGATACTCACGCGCTGCCGCTAGTGCGCCCAAAACATAGGGCGTTGCGCCCGATGCGGCCAGCAACAAGACCACATCCTTGTGCGTGGGAGTTAGCGCACGCAGATCGGCAGCGCCCCTCTCTGCATCATCCTCTGCGCCTTCTATCGCTACAAACATGGCATCATGCCCGCCCGCTAACAATGCCAATGCGCGATGTTTGTCCCATGAAAAAGTTGGAAATAACTCGACGCTATCGAGCACACCGAGCCGACCCGAAGTGCCTGCACCGACATAGATGAGCCGACCACCAGCGATGATTCTGGGCAGCGCAGCTTCGACCGCTGCGCTGATGGCATCGGCGACGGCTAGCACCGCTTCCACCGCGGTAAATTGATCGTGTATCAGCGTATGCACTAATTTTTCGGTGGGATATAAATCCAAATCGAGGTGCTGTGCGCTGGGGGTTTCTGTTGTGAGCATGCGGGTATTCTCCAATCGTGGGTAGGACGCGTCCCAATGTATTGCAGTTAGCGGCGAGTGATGGCCCGAAGAGAAATCAAGTTACAGTCTATCCGATCAGGCGACCAATGAAAGCTTATCGCCAAGCCATAACCTACGGTAATGTCGGCACTGCAAAGTGTAATTGGCATTGCGCTAGTTCTGACGATATTCTGCCTACTCCGACTGTTCACGTGAGTTTGCTATGATTTTTGCCATGATTCTTGCCGAGACCAAGACTAGCCTTTTTTCACAGCGCGCGCGCCGCAATCTTGTATCGTTCGCTAGCTTACTCGCCTTAGGCCTAAGCGGTTGCGCCATTCCCCAAAAGACCGCATTCCCCGACACCCAACAGCGTGTCATTATTTCGATTCCCGAGCAGCGATTAGTGTTCTTAGAAAATGGAAAGCAAATCGCCACCTACCCGATTTCGAGTGCCAAAAATGGCATAGGCGATACGCCTGGCAGCTTTAAGACGCCCAGTGGAAAATTAGAAATCGCCGACAAGATCGGTGAGGGTCTGCCATTAGGCAGCGTGCTGAAAGATCGCCTGCCAACAGGAGAAGTGATCGGCGTCGATGCCCCCGGTCGCGATCCTATCGTCAGCCGCATCTTGTGGCTGCGCGGCTTAGAAGACAGTAATCGCAACGCCTACGAACGCTTCATCTACATCCATGGCACACCGCAAGAAAGCCAGTTAGGCACACCAGCCAGTTTTGGTTGCATACGCATGCGCTCGGTCGATATTGCGGCTTTGTATGAGATTATCAAAGTCGGTGCGCAAGTGTGGATTGTTGAGGATAGTAGTGAGAATGCGATTAAGGCGTGGGGAATACGATGATAGATCGCTTGCATGAATCTGAACAAAAAACTCTCAACACAGAGATACGGAGAAGAGCATGAGAAACCTACAAGTACGAGACAATGTTTGCACTTCCCTTGCATTCACCAATGCCAAACAATAAGACCACTTTAACGCAATTGAATCATCAAGGAATTAGGGCGTATGCATATCTGTGTTTTAGGTGCAGGCGTAGTCGGCACCACAAGCGCTTATCATTTATGGCAAGCGGGTCATGAAATCAGCCTGATTGATGCACAAGCTGCGCCTGCGCAAATGGCGAGTTTTGGGAATGGCGCGCAATTAAGTTATTCCTATGTTGCGCCTTTGGCCGATCCTTAGGTTTGGACCAAGTGGCCGGAGTATCTCTTTAGCGCACAATCGCCACTGACTTTTCGGCCGCAATTAGACAGCGATCAATGGCGCTGGATACTCAAATTTTTGACCGCATGCAATGCCACGCAGGTCAAGCAAAGTACCATCAATTTACTGCAACTAGCCATGTATAGTCGTCGCGTGATGCATGGACTGATGGCGCAATCATCATTCAATTTTTCGCACCAACACGCGGGCAAGCTGGTCATGCTCGGTGATGCAAATGCCCTCAAAGCCGCCGCCTCGCAAGTCGCCTTTCAAGCCGAACATGGATGCGATCAAACCGTGTTCGGAATCGACGCCTGTTTAGAAATAGAACCTGCCCTCGCTACTGCCCGCCAACGCTGGCTAGGTGGCGTCTACACGGCGAGTGAAGAAGTCGCGGATTGCCCAGGTTTTTGCCGCGCCTTGGTGGATGAAATGGCGAGGTCGGAGCGCTTTCATTTTTTACCGCATACCCAGATTGCAAAGCCGCACATCGTCAACAATAATTTGGTCACGATCACTGCCATGCAGGGTGATGCAATGATCCATCTCCATGCCGATCAATTTGTCATTGCAATGGGTGTAGAGAGTCGCGCATGGGCGCAGCAATTGGGATTTTATTTGCCAATTTATCCGCTCAAGGGTTACAGCATTAGTGTACCAATTCAGACGACCGAGCGCGATGCCGCACCACAGGTGTCCATTACCGATCTGTCGCGTAAAATTGTCTACGCGAGGCTAGGCGAACAACTGCGCGTTGCGGGACGAGTCGAACTAGTTGGCATGAATCGCGCCTTGTCTGAGCGCGCCGTTAACGAACTAATCGGGGAAACCAAAGCGCTATTCCCACGTTGCGCTGATTTATCGACGCCCTCGCAACTCTCTCCGTGGACCGGCATGCGCCCTGCCACCCCCACGGGTCTACCGATTATTGGTCGCTCACCGATGGATAATGTATTTTTAAATGTGGGACACGGTGCGTTAGGCTGGACTTTGGCTTGCGGCAGTGCGGCCTTACTCACCGCGCAGATGACGCATGCCGACCTGGCGATCGACGATGCGCCGTATCGATTGCAATCAGCCTAACTACGATCAATTAGGCACTGCACCATTCGCCACCCAATTAATCACTTCATCTAGCACAGGCCGCGACTGACTAGCTTGTGCTTGATTCACCATCGCAACGACTATCCACCATCGACTATGGACATCGCGCACATAGCCAGCCACAGCCACCGCATCGCGCAGAGTCCCGGTTTTGATACGCGCGCGGGCCTCGGCCGCGCTGCCTTTCAAACGGCGGCGCATGGTGCCATCTACCGCCACGATAGGCAGACTGCTACTTAATTCAGGGAACCAATTACTGCCAGCCGCCACTTGCAAAAGACTCGCCATTTGCTGCGCCGAAATACGCTCACTGCGCGACAAGCCAGAGCCATTATCCAAGACCAAACCTTCGTGTGAGATTTGATGTTGCTCAAACCACTGACGCACATGCGCCTCTGCCGCAAGAAAGCTCGTTGAATAATTTTTAGCATCAACAAAATTAGTTCCCAAGCTCAAATACAAAAGGCGCGCCATCATATTGTCTGAGCGTTTATTGACCAACTTGATACTATCCGCCAGCGTATCGGACTGGCGCTCGACCAACACTTTGGCATTCTCCACAATCTGCCCATCCACCACATGGCCGCGCCAAGTGCCGCCCATTTCTTGCCACAAGCGCCGTATCAATTGTTCGATATACACATTTCTATCCAAGGTATTGAGCGCTGTCGTGATCTTGCAATGACGCGGAAAATCGCCCCTGAGTTTGATCGTCGTTTTATAAGTACGACTAGTGTGCGCGACGGGCGCCTGCCACTTGGTTTCCCACTGGTCACAGGGCGCGTCGATTAATTTGAGTTGATTTTCCAAGCGCATATTTGCCATCGGTGGCGACAGCCTCACCTTAAATCGCCGCGCATCGCTCTCTATCGCAAATTGCGTCAGATTACTCTCCACCATCAGAGCATCAGGAATCACGTTGTAATAAGCATCTGGCGTTTCATCAAAAGGCGCAAGACCAAGATCAAAACGGCTAGGCTGAAAATGCGAACGATCCAGCACGATATTGCCACCAATCTCGCGGATGCCAGAATCACGCAAAGAGCGCAGCATGAGCGCCAATCGATCCCAACTTACATCAGGTGCACCACCGCCACGCAGATACAGATCACCGCGCAGCCTATCTTTTTTGATATTCGCCGCACTCAAAAATTGTGTTTTCCAGCGATAGGTTGGCCCCAATTCCTCTAGGGCGATGACGGTCGTTAGTAGCTTCATGGTTGATGCTGGACGCATCGCGACTGTACTTGCGTGTTCCAACACCGCCGGTCCACCATCGACTGGCCGCACCAAAATCGCCATCGCACTACTAGGCGTCGTCGTCTTTGCCATCACCGCTTGCAAGTTTGCGGGCAGCGTATCGCTGGCCATCGCCATGTGCGGTAGCAGTAGTAACACGATTGCGCTCTTAGCAAACAGGGTAGGTAGTTTTAACATATAAGTTCCGGGCAATGATATTGATATCCAGGCATTGTAGACCAGCACAAGCGAACCACGTAGGCGACGCAAGGGATGGGTGTATGAATTCTGTTGGTGATAGCATAGCGTTTACTTATAACAAGCAGGTTGGACTGGGCTGGCTGCACAACATCCAGCACACACAAATTAGCCACAGCGCAGCCGCATAGTGTAGAATTTTTTCTCCAACATCACTGAGTCCACACACCATGCGCTTGCGACATATCGAAGTATTTCACGCCATTATGCAAGCCGGAACCATCAGTGGTGCTGCGCAGTTACTGAATATCTCGCAACCTGCGGCGACCAAGGTTTTACAGCATTGCGAGTTGCGCCTAGGGCTTACTTTATTTGAACGCATTAAGGGCAAACTGCATCCCACTCCCGAAGCGCATAAACTTTTTGCTGAGGTAGACAAGCTCAATCGCGATCTACAGTCGGTGCGACGATTGGCCAATAATCTAAAAAATCATCCCGACGAAGCAGTGCGATTGGCGGCGACGCCGACCTTGTCGATTACCGTCGTACCGGCGGCTTTGGCCGCATGGCGCGTTAAATTTAGCAAGGTGCATTGCACACTCGCGACTCAGCATACTAGCGATATTGTGAATGCGCTGTTGCTAGGCGATGTTGATTTTGCCTTGTCTTTGTATGACCCAAAACATCCGAATATCGTCTCCGAGTCTTTGGTGAAAAGTAGTATGAAGGCGATTGCGCCGATGGGCAGTTGGTCGGCCAAGCTCGACAATACGGCATTGCCGCTCACCGAGCTGGCAAAAAATCTAATCGCACTTGATTTGGATGATCACTTGGTCAGTCAAGTGATGAGTTTTTGTGCCGAGCAAGGCGTTGAATTCACCTCGCATACGGTGGTGCAAACTTATTTATTGGCTCGCACTCTAGTCGAATATGGTACGGGCACTGCGATTGTCGACCCCTTCACGGCGGCCACCGCCGACTACAGTAAAATCCAATGCCGCACGCTGTTACCGGTAGTACCGGTCGACTTGTTTTTATTAACCGTCAAATCGACACCGCTTTCGCGTTCGGCTAAGGCCTTTGTTGAGTGCATCAAACAATCAGCGAACGAGTGCATCGCCAAAGTTAGTGCTGAAAATTAGTGCTGAATATCGAGATAACGCCAGCCCGTGAACTCGACTGGGTGACGATAATAATTTTTTAGCCAAGGGTGCCATAGGTCGGCAGACAAGGGATGGGTGCGCACTACCCAGGGATTATAGGCGTGCATGAGTTGTGCCATATCGTGGTAGACCGCTTGTTTTTCAGTGCCATCAGGTATGCTGATGGCACGCTCGTAGAGGGCATTAAATTCGGGCAAATTAAAGCGCGCATAATTGGCCAGCCCACGATTGGGGCCGTACAAGAGCTGATAAAAATTTGAGCCATCAGGAAAATCAGCGATCCAATTCGCCTCGGTCATCTGCACTTTACCCAAACGCGCGGCCTTGATGATCTCGGCTTTTTTTTCGTTCTTAAATTGAATACGCACACCGATGGCATTCAGATTCTTACGCCAACTCTCATCGCGCAAACGTCCTGTAGTGGAAGCCAAGCTGTGCATGAGGAGCGTGAATTTTTGACCATTGGGCAAATTGCGATAGCCATCGGCATCGCGTCTGTAGCCAAAGCGATCAAGCAAGGCATTCGCCAGCCGCACGTCATAGCCGTTGGGACTACGGTAACTCGCATCATAACCAAGCACATTCGGTGGCAAAGGCGATTGCGCGGGAATCGCCAATCCTTTTTCCATCAACACTATATCTTCTTGGCTGTTATAGCTTAGGGCGATGGCGCGTCGCAGCGCGATTTTCTCTGGCGTGTATCCGCCTAACACCGGGTCTTCCATATTCATCCAGGTGTAATAAGTTTGTAGATTCGAAAATAATGCTAGCTGTATGCCCCGCTGTTTTAACTCGGTTTTTAGTTCAGGCTTGGGCGCCATTTGTTTGAGCACCATATTCGATAAGGGCGGTGGCAATTGTTCTAAATAATCGAATTCGCGATTTAAAAAACCGAGCACGCGTGACTGCTGCTCTTCCACAATCTTGATTTCTATCCTATCTAATTGCGGCAAACGCTTGTCACGCAAGGCCGTAAAAACCGCACGATTTTTATCATCCATCACAGCACTCGATGCAAAGATCACTTTGCGATAATGCGGATTCGCCAATAGCTCCATCTTGAAACTGCGCTGCCATTGTCCCATCATGAATGGCCCAGTGCCGACAGGATGATTGCCAATTTGATCGCCGTAATGCTCCACCACTTCCCGCGCGACTGCGGCACTCGCTGGCATCGCTAATTGAAATAAAAATTGCGGATCGGCCACCTTTAAACGAATCTGTAAAGTATAGCGATCCAAAACTTGCAGCCCTTCGATGGGCGTATCAATATCAAATTGTGCTAGGCCACTCGCATTCTTCGTGTGTAATTTTTCATCGCCTAGCAATTTATGATTGAACAAAAATAGCCAAGGTGATTTCAGCGTTGGATCATAATGACGCTTGATGCTGTAGACATAATCTTGCGCGGTCAACTCGCGCTTTTTGCCTTGAAAACTCGCATCCTCGGAGAAAAAAAACCCCGGCTGAATCTGGCAAAGTATCGTCTTACCGCCATCACTGATAACAGGCATAGCACGCAAAGTATTCACCACCAATTTAACCGGACGCGCCAAATAATCATAACGGAGCATAGCGTCAAAAATATTTTCATTGACGCTGAGCGACTCGATGTCGGAGGCGACAACGGGATCGAGACTCGCTTCTGCGTTGGCAAACAAGACGTGTAAGGTCTTAGGATTTTGCGCCTCGCTCGCCATCGAAAATTGGCAGAGACTGATGAGTACCACGCTCAATAGGCCCACGCTCAACTTTCGCAAAAATCTCATGCTCATAGTGTCTTCCAGTAGTGGGAAATGCGTGTCTGGGCTTACCTATCCCAAGATCTCGATACAAGATCTAAAATCTAAAATCTAAAATCTAAAATCTAAGATCGCACATGTCCTTGGTTTGTTTGCAGTAGCCCATATTACGGCTGCAAATGCTGATGCATAGATAGTGCACCGAGTCTCAATATGGCTTTCGAAAAAAAATTGCGATGTGCCATGAGTGTAGTAAATGATGCCCAATGTGCCTAATACTAATCGCGTAGGCAGGTATAACTCTAGTGCATGGAATGGGGGCAGCAGGTGCGAATATTAGAAAATCGATCGTGCCGTCATATTGGTGAACAACTCTAAAGCCATCACGCCTGCTAAAGAATTGCCAGCAAGATCAAGTCCAGGCGACCAAACACAAACAGCCAACTCGCCGGGAACCAAAGCTAAGATGCCGCCACCCACACCACTCTTGGCGGGCAATCCGACGCGAAAAGCAAAATCGCCAGCAACATCGTAAGTACCGCAAGTCAGCATCAAGGCATTGAGTCGTTTGGCAGAGCTAGAATCCAAAATTTTGGTGCCGCTCCACGGGACAGTGCCGTGATTGGCTAAGAAACTTCCTGCCTTTGCTAGCTCCATACAACTCATGGTGATCGAACATTGGCGGCAATAACTGGCGATCACCATATCAACCGGATTATGCAAATTGCCGAAGTCTTTCATCAAATGGGCGATGGCACTATTCCTGTGGGCATGCTTCTCTTCGGAAATAGCGACCTCTTTATCGAAATCCACCTTCACCTCATCCGATAACATCCGCATAAACTGCAAAACAGCAATATCCGCTTGCACAAAGCGCTGCGCCAAAATGTCATTGATCACCAAGGCGCCAGCATTGATGAAAGGATTACGCGGAATGCCGCGCTCATATTCGAGTTGCGATAAGGAGTTAAATGGATTACCCGATGGCTCACGTCCGACCCGCTTCCATATCGCATTACCTTCACGTTCAAAAGCTAAGGCCAAGGCAAATAATTTCGTGATGCTTTGGGTAGAAAATTTTTGCTGCGCATCACCGACGGCGTAACTGCGACCATCCAGACAATACACCGCCATCCCAAAATGTTGCGGCGATACTTTAGAAAGTTCGGGAATATAAGTCGCGACCTTGCCCTGTGCGAGCAAGGCTTGAATTTCCTGATGAATGTCGTCGAGAATTTGTTGGTAGTTGATTGTCATGAAGGAAAAATGCCCCGATCAGGCAAGGACTGCGTCGAGAAGGCATCACCTCCTCGACCAAAACGACGCCAAGAACATAACATAGGCTAGCCGCATTTACGCATAAAGTAGAATTACTTTTTAGCTTTATCTTTATCTTGCATCGATAAACGCGATTGCGCTTCGTCTAATCCACCGTAGTTTTCTACATTTTGATAACCCAGTTTCTTCAGCGCTTCCAGCGCGATGCCTGAACGACGACCAGAACGACAATACAAAATAATTTTGTCGTCTTTGGCTAATTTCAACTTCTCTATTTCAGTCGAAATCAACGAGTGATCAATATTGACCGCGCCCGCCACATGTTTTTCTGCATACTCAGTCGGGGTACGCACATCAATGACCACGGCTTGCGCAAAGCTTTGTGACGAAAAAAACAGCGTCACCAACAACAATAGTATCGACTTCATATACCCTCCATTAAAATTTCAATTCAAAATTAGCCTTCTGCATGATAACGCGTCACCAATACCACCTCATTCTTAGAACCCAAGAACACAGGCCCGCGCTGGTGCAAGGCGGTCGGCTGTACGTCTAGCATACGTTGCTTGCCATCGGTCGATGCGCCGCCTGCTTGTTCTACGATCATGGACATAGGATTAGCTTCGTACATCAAACGCAATTTGCCGGCTTTGTCCGGTTCACGCTTGTCGGCTGGGTACATAAAGATGCCGCCGCGATGCAAGATACGATGCACGTCCGCCACCATGGATGCGATCCAGCGCATATTATAATTTTTGTTGAGTGGTCCGGTTTTGCCTGCCAACATGTCATCCACATAGCGCGTGACAGGTGGATACCAATGACGCACGTTGGACATATTGATGGCGAATTCTTGGGTGTCGGCTGGGATTTGAATATTGCGTTCGGTTAGTACCCATGACCCCATTTCACGATCTAAAGTGAAGCAATTAACGCCATTACCCGTCGTGAAAATCAACATGGTTTGTGGGCCATAAATCGCATAACCAGCGGCGACTTGTTGACTGCCTTTTTGCAGAAAATCTTGCTCCGTCGGTGTTCCCATGCCTTCGGGTGCTTTCAAAACGGAGAAGATCGTACCGATAGACACATTGACGTCGATATTGCTGGAGCCATCGAGTGGATCGAATAAGAGCATGTATTCGCCTTGCGGGTAGCGGTTAGGAATAGGATGGATAGTCTCCATTTCTTCCGATGCCATCGCGGCCAAATGGCCACCCCATTCGTTGGCTTCTAACAAAATTTCGTTCGATAGGATATCGAGCTTCTTTTGCACTTCGCCCTGCACGTTTTCGGTATGCGCCGTGCCCAAAACTTCACCAAGTGCCCCCTTACCTACGGCATGACTAATCGTCTTACAAGCACGCGCCACCACTTCGATCAAGAGGCGTAATTCAGCCGGAATACTATTATTGAGCCTTTGCTCTTCGACCAAAAAACGGGTCAGACTAATGCGTTTCATATGCTTCCTTCTCTAAAATAAATCTTAAAAAAATTCTTTACTTAGTCGCAATAAGCTTAAAATAAAGCGACCACTTTTCGATCAAAACTAATACCCTTTAACGTCATGCCGGACTTGATCCGGCATCCATGTTTCAGTGACCTAGCACGCTAATTACATGGATACCGGGTCAAGCACGGTATGACGACATCAGTTCAGCTATGTTGTAGGGCAGGTGAAACTCGCGCTGCTCAGGTACTCGGCGCTCTGGTTGGGCGTGTTTCATCCGCCCTACATTTATTCACACTACCTTATGCCGCCAAAGCTTTACTGACTACTTCCACGACGTCTTTCGACAGATTCTTCGTTGCTGCCACTTTCTGCAAGGCGGCTTTCATTAAAAGTTGATTCGCTTTTGGATATTTAGTCCATCGATCCATGCTGCGCGACAAGCGCGCTGCGACTTGTGGATTGAGTTTGTTCAAGGCGATCACGCAGTCTGCCCACAAGGCATAGCCACTGCCGTCAGCCGCATGGAAGCGGGCTGGGTTGGCATTGCAGAAGGCAAAGATCAAACTGCGTGCGCGATTGGGATTACTCATGCTAAAAGCTTTATGTTGCATCAAGGCGCGTACCTGCGCTACATCGGTACTTGGCGCGGTCGCTTGCAGGGTGAACCACTTATCGATGACCAGCGCTTCGCTTTCAAACTCTTTATAAAAATGCGCTAACACTTGCTTGCGTGTTTTGCTATGGCCTTTGTCGAGCGCCGAAGAACAATGCAGCATGGCGCTCAAGGCAGCGATGCGGTCGGTCATGTTTTCTGCTGCTTGATATTGGGTATGCGCCAAATCATAGGTCGCGGTATCTGGCCATTCGATCAAATACACTAAGGCACAATTTTTCAGCGCGCGCTTGCCGGCCGATTTTGCATCGGGGCTATATTTTCCCGGCGTTAAATTGTATTGGTAAGCTTGCAGTAAATCGGCTTTTAAATGCTGCGCCAAAGTAGCGCGTACAAATTGACGTGCGGTATGGATACTGAGCGGATCAGCGGTCGCCATTTCTTCCGCAATCATCACTTCCGATGGCAGGTTCAAAACCAATTCGCGGAAGGCAGGATCGAGATTTTGGTCATTCAAAGTCTTGCGCAAGGCATTGATGAACAAGTCATCTAAGTGCAGCGCCTCACCTTGCTGAACGGCATGCACCAATTTTAATAAACGACGCATAGCGAGGCGTTGCCCTGCTTCCCAACGGCAAAATGGATCACTATCGTGCGCCAGTAAATGCGCGAGTTGTTCATCACTGTAATCAAACGCCAAGATCACTGGCGCAGAAAAATTACGCAAAATT
>CAYXJI010000010.1:0-25812 GCA_964465175.1 uncultured Burkholderiaceae bacterium
GGCTATACCTTCGGTGTCTATTCGCTATTAGGCGCAGGTATCGTCTTGTTCCTAATCGCACCTTTGATGCAAAAATTGATGCATGGTGTGAAATAAATAGGCAGTTAGTGTTGATTATTTAGCCAACAAAAAAGCGACCTTCGGGTCGCTTTTTTGTTCGGTTTTGCTAGGTCTAGCGAAGCTGAATGCGCTTAGCTAAGTGCCTTAGGACGGCAGACGCATTCACACGCTAGTCTGTCGTCCTATTGTCGTTTCTTACTTTACTTCGGCTGCTGGTCCTGCCGCCATATCAGCAGCTGCGTCGGTTGCTGGATACGGTTTGCCGTTGATCGTGAGTTTGCTATTTTTCCACGTAATTTGCGAACTCAAGGTGCCATCCTTGCGCGTGATATAGCCTAGGGCTTCATAGGGTGCTACGCTGGATTTGAACATACCCAACATCATTTCGCGCCCGCCCGCTTCTGGTTGGGTACTGTTAATGAGCTCGGATACTAATGACTCCGCCAAGCTGACGTCGCCTTTGCTCTCGAGTTTAGCCAATAGCAACAGAGGGTTGTTGAGGTCTTCGGCTTGCACACCGACAAATTGTACTTTAGCACTAGCCTTAAATTCGCCGCTTTTGCCGGTGAGGCTGAGGCGGTCTAAGGACAACACAGGATTGTGTTTGAGTATTTCTCCGCCATGTTTTTTCAAGCTTTCTTGCATCTCTGCGGTTTTTTCTGCTGTCAGATTTTTCTTGTCTGACAAATACAGCGCCGTGAATAATTGATTGAAGCTAGGTCCGTGCAAGTTCAGCAAAGAATAATCGTAATGGAAACTGCCAACGTCTTTGCCGCTAATTTGAATTTGTTGTATGCCCATTTTTAAGGCGGAGTCGAACAATTCATTCTTACGTGTCGTGGTGCTATCGAGTACCAAGTCTTTTAAATTAAAGCCAGAGTTTGGCGCCAATTTATTCGAAAAGCTAACACCGCTGACCGTGGCTTTGGAGGTACCAACATACAAGAAACCATCGGCGTAAGCACGTTCTGCATCGCCAGTCATTTTGATCGCGCCCAAATTCATGGTTGTGTTGCCGTCCGCACTGACAACATCCAAACCAGGTGAACTGAAATCAAATTTCAGTTTTTTGTACGCAGCGTCGAAGCCTACTTCGAGATTCAGGCCTTTCCAATTGAGTTTGTCTTGGCGCTCACCGACGCTGGTGTTGATCGCTGGGCTACTCATTTTGACGACGCCACCACCACCGTAGTTAAGTACGGTTTGTAATTCTAAGAATTTCTTGTCACCAAAAATCTTTTTGAGTTCGGCAACGGTCGCTGCATCCATCACGAATTCCGTGTTGATCTTGCCGGCAGCAATACCAGCAATGCCAGGAATTGGGCCGTGTGTGATGTGATTGATGATTTGAATTTGTACTGGCTTGATGACAGGCATCACGTCCGGCATCGCTTCCACTGCAGGCTCAGCGGCTTCACCTTGGGTCGCTTCGGTTTCTTGAAAATGGGCAGGCATTGCCGCGCCCATAGGCATCATGTCCGCGAAACTGATTTCTATAGTGCTTTCTTGGGTGGATGAAAAGATGCCGCGCGTGTAGTTTTGTTTGACGATTTTAACTTTGGAAAACAAGACTTCATTCGTGTTGAGCTGGCTTAACTTGGTTTCCAAGCGTTTGCCCGTGACCCAAGAGGCGCCTGGGTAGGCAATGGCTAAGGCCGCGACCACCGCGATAGCTAAGGAACTTTTTTTCATGTGAGACATCCTTTATAAGACAAGAAAAGACAAAATAAGACAAAATTTAGATTTCAATTAGCGCGACCGCTGCACAAGCTATTGCGCGGTTGTGCAGAGGGCTATTCGCGGCAAAAAATAAAACAGCCGCTAGTGTAACGATAATTTGGACTTTTTATGATTTAAAAGATAATTTAAATCGGAATTAGATGAAAAATACCAGAATTTAGCGTTTTTGCTTTTGGTGCTAGGCAGGCAGTAATCGATCGCCACGACTAGGATATGGACGGATTTTGCAAAAACTGCATTTCGAAATCATGGGGATTCAAGGCGCGGGCGATCAAAAAACCTTGGATTTCATTGCAACGTAGCTTGTGCAGTAAGGTTTTTTGCGCTTCGGTTTCTACGCCTTCTGCGATGACAGTAAGTTTGAGCGCATGCGCCAAGCTAATGATGGCGGTCACAATCGCGACATCGCTTTCGTCTTTGGTTAAATTCATGACGAAAGAACGATCAATTTTGAGTTTGTTGATGGGAAAACGCTTGAGATAGCTGAGGCTAGAGTAACCCGTACCAAAATCATCTACCGCCATTTTGACCCCGAGCTTGGCGATTGCATGGAGTTTTTTGAGCGTTTCTTCGATGTCTCGTATCAAAATTGATTCGGTTAACTCAAGTTCAATCAGGCCGGGATCAAGATGGGCATCATCGAGTGCATTGGCTAGACTCTCGACAAAATTAGCTTGTTGAAATTGTAGTGCGGAGACATTCACGGAGATTCTGAATTGTCGTCCGTCTTTATTCCATGCGGCGGCTTGTGCAATCGCCGTGTGCATGACCCAGTTGCCGAGGGCGATAATTAAACCAGTCTCTTCGGCAATGGGGATGAATTTGGCAGGACTGACTTCGCCTAGTTCGGCATCGTGCCAACGCAGCAGGGCTTCCGCGCCATACACCCGTTGTGTACCGAGATCGACCAGCGGTTGGTAGTGCAGACGAAATTCTTGCTGCTCTAAGGCTAGGCGCATGGCGTGATCAATTTTCATGCGCGACAATAAGCCTATATTCATTTGGCGTTGATAAAAACGAAAATTCGAGCGACCACGTTCTTTCACATGGTACATCGCGCTGTCGGCGTTTTTAATCAAATCTTCCATGTTGCGCCCATCATTAGGATAGAGCGCGATACCGATACTGCAGGTGACACTAAACGGTATACCATCAAGACAAAATGAAGCCGCCAAATCGGCCAGTACGCGTCGCGCACAGATTTCGGCACCGCTGGCATTGGCTTGATGCAGTAATAATACAAACTCGTCGCCGCCGAGACGGGCGGCGGTATCGACTTGGCGCAAACATTTTTGCAAGCGCTCACTTACTTCTATTAAAACTCTGTCGCCGAAGGGATGCCCTAGTGAGTCGTTGATTTGTTTAAAGTTGTCCAAGTCGAGAAACAATAAGGCAAACTCGCCGTTGTCTCGACTGGCGTGGGTGATCGACTGATTGATGCGTTCTTCTAATAACAGACGATTGGGCAAACCGGTTAAGGCATCTGAAAACGCCAGTTCTTCGATTTTTTGTTTGGCGTTGTAGTTTTCGGTGAGGTCTTTAAAAAAACCGATGACATTCACGGTGTAGCCCAATTCATTGCGTACACAAACGAGAGAAATCATGCACAAATAGGCATGTCCATCTTTGCGTCGATTCCAAATTTCACCTTCCCAAAAACCATACTCATTTAGCTCGTCTAAAACGCGTTTGAGTAATTCTGCATTGCTTTGATCAAGTAAAAAATCACTAATACTCAGGCCTAGCATGTCATTTTCTGTGTATTGTGTGAGGCGTTCAAAACTAGGATTGGTGGTGATGATTTTTTGGTAGTGATCGGTAATGAAGATCGCATCCGTGCTCGCTTCGAATACTTTTGAGGCGAGCTGTAAGCGTGCCTGATCCGCCAATTTTTGGGAAATATCGCGAAAAGAATACACCCGACCAATCGGACGACCTCGCGCATATTGAGGGAGCGTTACGCGCTCTAAGATTTTGCCGGAGTGGAGCACCAGAATGTCATTGGCTTCCAACAAGGGCGAGCGCCGTATGACGGCCAGTCTTTCATTGTAATGACTGGCATCGACCATACAGTTATCCATCCAAGCATAAATCGCAATGTCGTTACGCTCGGTGAGCAGTGTGTCTGGGAGGTCCCATAATTTGGCGAAAAGATGGTTATAGCTGCGTATCTCGCCTTCCAAATCGGTGACTAAAATGCCATCGGCAGTCGACTCTAAAGTCGCCCGTAATTCGGCGATGAGTTTTTCTAATTCTGTCGCAATCTGTCTCTGGTCACTATGATCACGAATCGCAAGCACAAACAGTGATGTGTCTAAATCGACATGCACCAAGCTGACCCGTCGTACGACGTGAATAATGCTGTCATCGGGGCGTTTGAATAAGGTTTCGGAATAGATATTATTCGACAAACCGGCCGCCACATCTTCCCAAAAAAACATGTCTTCGGGTGCCGCTGATAAATTGACGACGGGCGTATCGAGCAAACTTTGCGGTGCGACGCCTAATAATTGATGGGCTGCTCGGTTGGCGGCGACGATATGTAGTTGTACAGGATCGACTAACAGCACGCCTTCCAGCATGCCTTCGATCAAGGCTTCCCATTGCCGGGTGCTCATGTGATTTGACCTACTAAATTGGTCGCCATCGAGAGTGGATCGCTAGCCCGTTCGAAAAAATAGCACAGCCGCTTGCGTGGCGATAAATAGTCGTACGCCGCCTTCGGCAATTGCACCGGTTTTAAACTACGTCGTATGCCTAACTGCGCTTCATGTTCGAGATTGATCATCAAGGCATCTTCACGCGGTATTGCTGGGTCATGAATAATGACTTTAGGCTTGATCGGGCGCGCTGAGTTGACCGAGACCACCAGCGCATAGCGCTCATCGCTCAGTTGTACCACCGAGCCGGGCGGATAGATGCCCATCATTTTGATGAAGGCCGTCAAGCTTGGCGTATCGGATTGTAATTTGTTTTTGGTAAATAATTGCGATAGCGCTTCGTGTGGCGTGATGGCCAGCGCGACATTGCTGGGGTTACACATATTATCGAAGCGATTCACCAGAGAAATGATGCGGCTCAAGCTACTCATTTTTTCGACATGAATATGCCCAGGATAGCCAGTGCCATCGGCAAATTCATGATGCTGTGCGATGAGTAAGGTAGCACTATTCGACAACTGCATTTTGCGTGCTAGGTTGACCCCGTGGGCGACATGGCTTTGGTAAAGTTGACGTTCGGAGGGGCTGCTCAGCTCGTCCACCCAGCGCAAACGATCGGGCAACTCCATCTTACCCACATCATGCAATAAAGCGCCTATGCCTAGCTCTAACATATCTTCTTTTGCTAGCTCTAAGGCTTTCCCTAGCAAGAGTGAAATCAGCGTCACATTGATACTATGCAGTGCCGTTTTTTCACCCGCTTTTTCAGAAAGCAGACGGAGCGCCGATTCATCATGATTCAAAATGCCATCGAGCATGCCTTGCACCAGTTTGCTGGCGGTTTCTTTGGCGGCCGTCGGTTGTGCGTGGACGATTTCGGTTAAATGCTTGAATTCCTGCGTCGCTTGACCAAACTGGCGTTCGCAGGCCATCAGACTCGCTTGTTGGCTCGCTAGTAAGACCTTTTTGCGTTTGGCTTCTGTTGCCTCAGGTGACTCGACAAGCGCCTCTGCCTTAGGTGGAGGGCTTGATGCTGTGGTAACGACTGGCGCGGCAGGCTGACTTTTGTCTGGTGCGTAGCGGATTTTTTGTAAACCCTAGGCCTGCAATTTTTGAATTTGCTCTTGCGTGCGAATTTCGAAACTACTCACCGGAAATGGGTGATCCATCCAACCGATATCAAGGTAGATGTATAAACCAATGCGCAGTTCCGCTGGGCTGATAAATTGATGCGTAGTGTCTGTCATCGCGCATGCGTTTTTAAGACTTACGAAAAACTGCCCTAGCGTTGTTGTAGCCGTCTTTAGCTAAACTAAAGTGCGAAAGCACTGTGTTCGTCGGCACGCCAAGTTGGGACAATTTGGGGTAAGCGCTATGAATAAAATTAGCTCTAAAAAAGTTTCTTCTTGTTAATTCTTTGAGTATAAGCCTAAAAATTCGAAAAAACCATTTATTGCAGGCTTCTTCTAAAAAAAGCGGGGAAGATAGTCTGTTTTTGAACAACAAATTCGCGTTTCTTACGACACAAATATCTTACAATCAAATTTTATACGGCGAGATTTTCTTCTATGTTATTAGCAGTATTAACGGATTTGCATGCCAATCGGGAAGCCTTGGAAGCCTGCCTGGCGCATGCAGAAGAACGTCATGCCGAGCAGTATGCTTTTTTGGGCGATTTGATTGGTTATGGCGCGGATCCCTTGTGGGTGCTCGATACCGTCATTAACTATGTTGGACGAGGGGCGTATGTGCTGATGGGAAACCACGATATCGGGGTATTGCAAAGCGATCGCAAAGACATGAACGCCAATGCGCGCGCCGTGGTGGAATGGACCCGGGGACAATTAAATGACTACCAAATGGAGTTCATCCGCAATTTACCGCTGCAAATCGACTTAGATAATCTCTTGTTAGTGCACGCCAATGCGTGGGCGCCTGAGAAATGGGAGTATGTTGATGGCGCCATGGAAGCCGGACGCAGTATGAAGGCAACGCAGGCACAGATTACTTTTTGTGGGCATGTCCATACGCCCAGTTTGTATCACATGAACCACCATGGCAAGGTCGGTGAATTTACGCCTATGGCCGATTCGAGTATGACCTTGAGTAAATTGCGACGCTGGTTGGTGCAACCGGGCTCGGTTGGTCAACCACGCGATGGCAATCCCGCAGCTTGTTATGCATTGTTTGATACGGTACAGCGTGAATTAAGCTTTTTCCGTGTGCCTTATGATGCCGAGACGGCGTCGCAAAAAGTGTTAGAAGCGGGTCTACCGGCCGCTTTGGCGCATCGTTTATTAAAAGGAGGCTAGGTCGAATGAATGATGGCGAGTTCCCCCAGTCTCCCGTGCCTGCGACGGAGCAAAACGCGGCACCACTCGCTGCCAAATTGAATTCCTCTGCTGCGTCTTCGTCACCGATACGACTACAAGCCGGTATGGTGGTAGATGGCTATCAATTAGAAGAAAAATTACACACCGGCGGCATGGCTGCGCTGTGGCGTATCACCGATTTGCAAGCGCGTTTTCGCACCCCAGAAGGCGTGCTCCCAGACTTGATCATGAAGGTGCCTTTGATGTTCAGCATCGAAGACCCCACCGCTATTGTCGCCTTTGAAGTTGAGCAAATGATTATGCCCAAACTCAAAGGCAAGCATGTTCCTCGCTATTTTGGTGCCGGTGATTTTGATGCTCAGCCTTTTATTGTGATGGAACACATCGAAGGCGTGTCCTTACGCTCCCGCTTTGAGGATGCGCCCTTGCCGATGGATGAAGTGGTGATGATAGGAATTAAAGTCGCCGCAGCGCTGCAAGATTTACATAAACAGCACGTCATCCATCTGGATTTAAAGCCTTCAAACATTATGTTTCGCGCCGATGGTACGGCAGTGTTGATCGACTATGGTTTGTCACGTCACGATAAACTGCCTGATCTATTGGGGGAAGAATTTCATCTGCCTATGGGCACTGGGCCCTACATCGCGCCGGAACAAGTGCTAGGGATACGTAATGAGCCGCATAGCGATCAATTTTCTTTGGGGGTTTTGCTCTATCACTTAAGCACGGGTGAGCGCCCTTTTGGTCATCCCACGTCGGTTTCCGGTCTCAAAAAACGACTGTACCGTGACCCGATTCCGCCTCGTGTTCACAATCCAGAAATACCAAGTTGGTTGCAAGAGATTATCCTGCGTTGTCTAGAAGTCGATCCTGCAGCGCGCTTTGACACCGCTGCGCAATTGGGCTTGATGTTGCAACATCCTGATCAAGTACGCCTGACTGCACGCGCTGACAAGTCGGTTAAAGATGGTCTGCTTTCCGTATTGAAGCGGCGTTTTCAGGCGGCCGGCGTCGAGCCATTTGCCAAGTACAGCCTGTCCGATCAATTATCGCAGGCGCCTATCATCATGGTGGCATTGCATTTAAGTGAAAGCAATACCGAATTAGCCGATGATATCCGCATGTTAACGCGACGCATGTTACAGACGGAACCAGGGGCGCGTTTGGCCTGCGTAACGATACGCAAAACCAGTCGCATAGGTTTAGATGAAGGGATAGTGCAAGGGGGACAAAATATGCACGTCAAACACTTGGTTGAATTAAAACACTGGGCACGCCCATTGCAAGTATCGAAAGATAAACTTACTTTTCACGTATTGGAGGCGCACGATGCTGCGGCCGCCATTATTGAGTATGCGCACAACAATAGTGTGGATCAAATCATTATCGGTTCGCGTGGTAGTTCCACTTTGCGCCGTTATTTAGGTAGTGTCTCAGCGCAAGTAGTGGCCGAGGCAGAGTGTACTGTCACGGTCGTGAAGCAGCGGCGAGAATAAGGGCAGTAGAACCCATAATCGGATATCCGTCGTGAAGAATTTAATGCGATCAATCGAACCCTCCAAGATACGCTGTTTGTTCAAATACTTACTGCTTAGCGCGGTATTGGCGAGTAGTTTGGCCAACCCAGCGAATGTCCAAGTTGTGCTAGCGCCTGCCGTCGCTGAAGTCCGTCCCGGACCTATCCCATCGCCACTTTGGCAAAAATTTGCCGACACCATTTTTCATCGCCTCTCGACGCAAAATGGCTTGCCGCAATCGAGTGCCACAGCCATAGCGCAAGATGGAGATGGTTTTATTTGGGTTGGAACCCAAGGTGGTTTGGCTCGATGGGATGGGTATCGTTTCCGTAATTATTTACCGATTCCGGATGATGAATCTAGTTTACCTGACCATTATGTGCTGTCTTTGTATGCCGATCCTCGCGGACGTTTATGGGTGAGTACCAATGGTGGAGGAATCGCCTACTACGATAATCGACTCGATCGTTTTGTGCGCATTCCCGTCGGCGCCAAAGCAGTTAGTCATGTCACCGTCAATGGCATCCTTGGTGATGGTAAAAATGGGCTTTGGCTGGCGACGCGCGCAGGTTTGAATCATTACGATCCCGATACCGGAAAATTTCAGCATTTTTTTAGCGATCCTACCCAAGAGCACAGCTTACCGAGTAATTTTATACGTTCCTTGGCGCGTGATAAAACGGGCGGTATATGGGTCGGTACGAGTCAGGGTTTGGTCAAGCAAGAGGCGGCAGATTTCGGTAGCTCGCGCTTTAAGCCCATACGCTTACCGATGGAAGCGAACAAAGTTCAGAGAATTGTCAGCTTAGCGTGCAGTCAAGATGGGAAAATTTGGGTAGGTACCTTTGATGCTGGCGCGTTTTATATCGATCCTAAAGAGGGTATTCCTCACCGTTTATTACTACCGCAAATCACGACCAATCAGCGCTTACCCGCCAACGATAATATTTACACCATACGTGAAACTGCCGAAAACGAGATCTGGCTGGGCACCTACGGCAAAGGCGTGGTGATCGTCAATGGCTTGACTTTGGAAGCCAAACGTTTGTTGAGCGACCCTAGCCGCAGCACCAGTTTGGCGGATAACTCGATATGGTCGATTTTTCGTGATCGCTCCGGTTTGGTGTGGGTCGGTAGTCAGCGCGGCATCAGCTTACACGACCCTTCAGCCAGTGCATTTTTTACGCTATATGGCTCCGAAAATCAAACGCAGGGCTTAGTTGGAATTGACTTTTTTTCGGCACAGGGTTTGTCCGATGGCAGTGTCTGGATCGGTTCGCAAAACCATGGCATTAGTATTCTGCGTCCCGGCGCAGATCGTTTTCAATTTTTGCTCGCCGACGACAGTCAACCTAAGACAGCTTTGCCACAAAGTGCCATATTTATGATTTTTCAAAGTCGTACCGGTGCCATTTATATCGGCACCGACAAAGGACTATATCGCAGCGATCGGTCTGGTACTAGCGTACAAAAACAAAATTTGACACCGCGTAATCCGGCGATGCGCGTGGCAGCGATGTTGGAGGTCTCAAATAAATTATTAATCGGCGGGCCCGAGGGCCTGTGGGAAAAAGATCTCGCCAGCGATGAAGATAAAGCCACACAGCCGGACTGGGCTAAGGCTATTGCCAATAAATTTATTACCGACATACAAAGAGCGCCCGATGGTGCGCTTTGGGTCGCCACTTCGCAAGAAGGTATTTATCGGATAGATATGGAGAGCGGTGCGCTGCAAAATTTTAAGCCTGACCTAAAAAACAGTCAGACCTTATCACACCGCAATGTCTCAAACTTATTATTTGATTCGCGCGGTTGGCTCTGGATCGCGATGCAAGGGGGCGGCGTAGATGTCTTGAAATCGCCCGATGGCAAAGCCACAGCGACATTTAAGCATTTACGCAAAGAACAGGGTTTGCCGAATGATTTGGTGAATAAAGTCTTAGAAGATGCGCGCGGTGATATCTGGGTGAGTACCGATGAAGGCCTTGCAAAGATACATCCAGAACAGTTAAAAGTCACCGCTATCACAGAACCAGATGGTGTTGCCATCACCGGATATTGGAGCAATGCAGGAGCGAAATTACCGCATGGCGATTTGATTTTCGGCGGAGTCGGTGGCTTGACCATCGTGCGCCCTAGTTTGATGAAAGACTATAGTTTCGAGCCACCGGTCGTCATTACCAGCATACAAGCGGGCGGCAAAACCATCGCGGCGAACCAGAATCGCTTTTTTGGTACTGACCCGGAAAAATTAGTCATTCACCCTGACGCCAATAGCATGATCGTTGAATTTGCTGCGCTCGATTATTCTGCACCAGAGCGCAATCGCTATGCTTATCAATTAGAAGGCTATGATAAAACGTGGATAGAGACGGACTACACCCGACGCTTGGCCGCCTATACTAATTTGGCACCCGGCGAATACCGTTTGCTGTTGCGTGGCTCGAATCGCAGTGGCGCTTGGTCGGAAACGGTCGTTAGTTTGCCGATACGCGTTTTACCTGCTTGGTTTCAGACTTGGTGGGCGTATGCCTTGTATCTCATCTTGATTTCGTCTTTGATCATCGGCCTAGTCCGGTGGCGTTTATGGCGTTTAGCCAAGCGCAATCGCACGCTAGAATTATTGGTACAAGAGCGCACCCAAGAATTAGAAGTTTCCCGCCAACTGCTGGAACAACAGAGTTTGACCGATCATTTAACGGGTTTGCGTAATCGGCGTTTTTTAAGTTTTGGCATGGTTGAAGATATTGCCCTCGTCAATCGCGCCTATCAAGATTTAGATCCACGCGGCCTCAATCGAGCGCAGCGCCATCTTGATATTATTTTCATCATGGTCGATATCGATTATTTTAAATCGGTTAACGATGAATTTGGCCACGCCGCTGGCGACAGTGTATTGATAGAAACGACGCAGTTATTAAAAGAAGCGGTGCGTGAATCCGATACCATCATACGCTGGGGTGGCGAAGAATTTTTGATTGTCGCGCGCAATTCAAATTATGTCGAAGCCCAGGTCTTAGCCGAACGTATTCGCACCCGTATCGCAGAACATGATTTCGTTTTGCCTGACGGTCAAATTTTGCATAAAACCTGCTCCTTAGGCGTGGCCGCTTACCCCTTTATTCCAAACTCGATAGACAGCTTTACTTGGGAACAGGTGATCGACATCGCCGATCAATGCTTGTATGCCGCGAAGCATGGGGGCCGCAATGCATGGGTAGGGCTATTTTTGCCAGAAAGTGATGACAGCAAAGGGCATATTACCCCTATTACTCATCTCGCATTCGACCTTGAGCAGCAAATCGCGCATGGTCATATTTTGGTCAAAACTTCTTTGCCCGCTGATACGCCTTTAGACTGGTCGCATGGGCGCGAGCGCAGCTAGCCCTGTCCGCTATAATCAAGGAATCTTTCCAAAAAGATGCTGTCTACGCTAGCGGCAGGATAGACATTTTGAACCACAGATGAAAAAAACAGGATACTTATGAAGACAAACTTAGTACTGAGCAGCTTGGCTGTCAGTTTGATACTCGCTTTTCCCGCAACGGCTGCGGAAAAGACTAAAGCGAATAAAGTAGCGACGGCGCAGGTACAAGAAGCAACTTTGCGTGCGCATCTGGCTTTGATCTCTTCCGATTTATTCGAAGGGCGTGGCACCGGACAACGAGGCGGCGACCTCACCGTGCAGTACTTGGAGAGTCAATCGCAAGTGCTTGGCCTCAAACCGGGCAACGGCAATAGCTATCGTCAGTTAGTCAAAATCGCCGGGGTCAAAGCGCAACCACAGCAAAGTAGTTTGCAATTGCTCGCCGGTGGTAATCCATTGGCGCTAGAATTTGGTAAAGACTGGGTGTGGGCACCCGGCGACGCTGTCGCCAGTCATCAGTTTGATACCGAACTCGTTTTCGTTGGCTATGGCATCAGTGCCGCCGAAGAAAAATGGGATGACTACAAAGGACAAGATGTGAGCGGCAAATTGTTAGTCATGATGGTCAATGACCCACAGCCGACCGCGCAAGAGTCGAATCGTTTCGGTGGTAAAGCGCTCACTTACTATGGTCGTTGGACTTACAAATACGAAGAAGCCAAACGTCGCGGTGCAGCGGGTGTCTTATTAATCCACACCGACGCGTCGGCCAGCTATGGTTGGTCGGTGGTGCAGAATGGCGGCACAGCAGAAAAATTCCAATTACAAGGCGCGGCACTCGGCACGGGTTTGCAAGGCTGGATCAGTGAAGACACTGCGCGCAAATTGTTCAGCGCTGCCGGTCAGGATTTAGACCAACTACGCGCCGCTGCAGAACGTAGTGATTTTAAACCAGTGACCTTAGCCGCCAAATTGACTGGCGAAGAAAAAGCCGATATCCGCACGGTCGAACAATACAATGTTGCGGCGGTGGTGCCAGGGACTGATCCTAAATTGAAAGACGAGCTGCTCATCTACAGCGCACATTGGGATCATCTGGGTAAGCAAGGCACGAGCGGCGATACGATCTACAACGGTGCCGTCGATAATGGCTCAGGAACCGCCGCCTTGTTGGCGATGGCAAAAGCAGCGCTGCAAGCGCCAGCCAAGCGCAGTCAAATGTTCTTATGGGTAGCGGCAGAAGAGCAAGGCCTGCTCGGCAGTGCTCTATATGCAGCACAAGCTTTGTGGCCCTTAGACAAAACCGCAGCGAATTTGAATTTGGATAGCTTGAATTTTGTCGGCATCACGCGCGACATGAGTACACGCGGTAGCGAACGCACTGAACTTGGCGATATCGCGGCCAAAGTAGCAAAAAACATGGGCTTAGTGATAGCGCCAGCGGAACCGGATTTGTCCGGCGGCTATTTCCGTAGCGTCCATTTCAGCTTCGCCAAAGCCGGTGTGCCTGCGTTTTCCATAGGTGGCGGTAAAGACTATGTGAAAGATCCCGAAGCCGCAAAAGAAAAAGCCAAAGCCTACGGCAAACGTTACCACCAAGCGAGTGATGAGTTTGACCCAAGCTGGGATTTATCTGGCATGGTGCAACAAGCGCAATTCACCTTGAATCTAGGACGTGCCGTGGCAGATAGCCCTAAGATGCCAGCGTGGAAAGCGGGTGATCCGCTAGGCAAAGTACGCGCTAAGTAAAAATCAGCATAAAAAAAGCATGGGGCTTTACAGTTCCATGCTTTTTTTACGCCAGCTTCACATTGAACCCAGATTTTCCATTAGACGCCCCTGCGGCGCTATTGGCGTGCTGACGGCGCATTTTTGGCCATTTTTAATTGAGCAGGCCTAATTGCTATGTCGACTCTGACGTCATTGCCTTCGACTCCTCTACATCAGACGCCCGCAGCGGAAGTTCTAAAGTAAACACCGTGCCATGCCCGACCACGCTATCGACTTTGATTTGCCCGCCGAGTAAAGAGGTGACGATATTGTAGGTCACGTTCAAACCTAGGCCTGAGCCGCCATGTCCTAATTTGGTGGTAAAGAAAGGTTCAAAAATCCGTCCTATATGTTCCTCGGGTATACCTTTGCCATTATCTTCAAATCGTATTTGTACGCGTTCGTGGTTAAGTTGATTGGCAAGCAAATTGGCAGTGATCCGCATCTGCCCATGCGCAATGCCATCGAAGCCATGCAGCATCGCATTTTGTAAGAGATTAATTAAGACTTGCCCGTACGGGCCGGGATAACTGTGCATCTCGATTTGTTCTGGGATGTCAATGTGAAGTTCATGATTGGCGTGTCGCACCTGATTCATCATAGTGGCAACAATTTCTAATGTCGTCTTGTTGAGATTAAAGGGGCGCGCTTGGGCACTGGTCTGATCGACTGCCACCTGCTTAAAGCTACTCACCAAATTGGCGCTAGTGTGTAAGCTGCGCATCAATAACACACAGGCCTCGTGGCAGCGCTGTGTGAATTGAGTAAAGTCCGAACGTTTGACGACGCTGGACGCGATTTTTTCTGTGATTTTTTCTAACTGATCTTGAATCGAGCTGGCGATCAAGATGCTATTGCCTAGCGGCGTATTAAGTTCATGCGCGACACCCGCGACCAAAGCACCTAGCGCAGCCAATTTTTCGCGTTCGACTAATTTATTTTGCGCCACCTGTAACTGCTGGTAAGCATCTGCGTTATCGAGGGCGATACCAACATAGGACGCCAAGGTGCGCAGCACATCGAGATCGGTGATTTGATAGGCATTTTTTTGGTAACTATGAACGCTGATGACGCCACGTACTTGATGTTTCACGATGATAGGGACATAGAGTAGTGATTGGGGCGCGATCGCAATTGTGCCATCTTCTAATTCACCTAAGCTCTCTGGGCTATTGGTGAATTCTAAGTGCGCGATGTAGTGCTGGTATTCCTGCTCCAGATCATTGATGAATATTTCTTTTTTGTTTTCGATACACCATACGGGCAATTGATTTTTTTCCTTTAGATCGCGCGCATAATGATCATAGCGTTTGCCTGCTTCCATCACGTACGGAAAGTCGATAATGCCTTGCTCTGGTAGGTAAAACCCGACCCCAAAGACACTCGCGTCCATCAAATCATTGACGTGACTATAGAGCATTTGCATGATCGATTCTTCGTCGAGTTTGGTGGTAATTTCTTTACCGATTTCGCTCAATAACGAGATGTTTTTGTGAGCTTGTTCTATCGATTCTTTTTGCTTTTCTAGCGAGGTTTTTTGCGCCCGCAATTCCTTAGTCCTATTTTCAACTTCATTTTTCAGATCGTAGCGTTGCTGTATCAATTGTCGCACGCGGTATAGATAAATGAGATACGCCGATCCGCACAGTACGATCACCAGCAGCGTGCGAAACCATAGGGTTTTCCAATACGGCGGCGCAATCAATATCTTTAAGCTCGCGCCTTCTTCGTTCCAGACTCCATTTTTATTGCTGGCTTTCACATGAAAGGTGTATTCCCCTGGATCGAGATTGGTATAGGTGGCAAAGCGCTTCTTGGCGTCGGTCTCTACCCACTTATCTTCAAAGCCTTCCAGACGGTAAGCGAAGCGGTTGGCCATAGAGTCTGCGTAATGAATGGCAGCAAATTCGACCGTAAAGATAGAGTCCAAATAGCCAAGTGTAATCTCCTTGGTCTCTTGTATGGATTTCGTTAAGCGCGCAGGTTTGCCGTCAGTGGGCTGCGCAATACTTTGATTGGAAATGAGAAAATCCGTAATCAAAACACGCGGCGCGATGGTGTTATTGCGGATCTCTTCAGGCTTAAATCGGGTCAATCCTGTCCACCCGCCAAAATTCATGGTGCCGTCATCAGACAGGTGTGCCGCACCGATTAAAAAGGAGCCTTGTATCATGCCATCTTTCGCCGTGTAGCTCGTAAACTGTCCGCTCGGGACGTCTAATTTTGCAATGCCCTCGGTGCTACTGATCCAAATGTTCCCCTTGGCGTCTTCTAAAATACCACCGACCGAATCGCCGGAACCGTCACTGCGGGTGGGATAAAATTGAAAGCTGATACGACCATCCACAGATTCAATCATGCGATTAAGACCACCCGAAGTCCCTATCCACATCGTGTTTTTTCGGTCTTGATAAAGCGCTTGAATGCGGTTGTGACTCAGGCTTTTTTTGTCGCCATTTTTGTAGCGAAAATGCACAAATTTACCTAGCTTGCGATCATATTGATCTAGGCCATTGGTCGTTCCTATCCAGAGCCGGTGTTGTTTGTCTTCATACAGACTTTGCGCCCAATTATTGCTGACACTGTCGTTGTCGTCGGGGTCATGATAAAAAGTGCTGAAGGCTTTGTCGAGTGGACCTTTGCGGTGCAGACCACCACGACTAGAAATCCACATCACGCCCTCGTGGTCGATCAAGATCGTATCCAAATTTTTCTCGTTGCTGTCCTTGCCTACCGGTATGGAAGTGAAGCTGTTTTTTTCTGGCTGAAAACGGCTTAATCCAGCACGCGTGGTAATCCACAGAGCGCCATTTTTTTCAGGCCAAAAACTAGTGATTTGATTGTCTGACAAACTATTTTTTGTGAGAGGATCATGTTTCCATACTTGAACCTTACGATCGAGCAAATTGATACGCATCAGACCACCAGCATACGTCCCCAACCACAGATGATGCGGTCCTGCTGCGGTAACCGCGCGTATCCTGTTATCACTGTTCCCGCTCGCATCATCTTGTAGCTGGACAAAACGGGTGAATCCGCCACTAGCCAGATCGACCTTGCTTAATCCCGCGGAACGGGCACCGACCCACAAGACGCCAGTTTTATCTTGAAAAATTTTACTGATATGGTTATGCCAAAGACTATTGATATCCAGTGGTCGGTGGCGGAACCACTCATAGCGCTCGTCTCGTTCGACATAGCGTAGCAAGCCTCTGCTTTGGGTGCCTATCCACAGTGCGTCGTCTTGGTCATGGAATAGACTTTGCAATCGTGCTGTGGTCAATCCTTGTTGATCACCCACCGCGATGGGGCGATAGCTAGGCTGCTTTAAATCCACTTTTAAATTTATTTTCAGCAGACCCGCCTCAGTCGCAACCCATAACTGTTGATGGCGGTCTAGCGAGAGCGCCACTACACTGTTTTGTGCTGTTGCGGGTCTATCATCGAGACTGAAGCGCAGATGTTCAAATTTGCCCAGCGGTACGTCTAGCTTGCTCAAGCCCAAAGCCGTTCCTATCCATAGGTTATGCTCTCGATCCGCCACGATATCGGTGACTAGATTGTCGAGTAGGCTATTCTCTACATTGGGAATGTGACGGTAATCGCGAAAAACATGGCTGGTAATATCAAAATGCATCAACCCAGAGTCGGTTGCCAGCCACAGACCTTGCGCGCCATCGCCCGTGATGGCAAACACTTTGTAGTTGGCATTGGCCGCGACGGTGCTACTTTTTCGCACAAAATTGGTGAAATCATTGGACTTGCGGTTATACAGGCTGAGCCCTGATTGGGTACCGATCCAGAGTGAGCCGTCGGTATGCACATAGAGTGCCGAGACAAAATTATCTGAAATACTAGTGGGATTACGTGGGTTGTTGCGATGTATCGTATTGCGATAGCCATCGTATTGCAAAAGACCAAATTGAGAGCCAAACCACATCAATCCTTGTTGGTCTTGGCTGATGGCGGTGATGGATTGTTGGACAAAGCCCTGTTCGGGGGATATACGGTCAAAACTTAAATTGCCTAGGCGCTCGTCGGATGAGGTACTTGCTAAAGCGGTGGCGGCGGCCAAAGCAAAACACAGCGCGCAGCATAAGCGCGCAGCAAAGAAAGAGGACGCTAAAGAGGAAGAAAATCGCCGCATCATAGCACGCTCCCACTCCTCTCTCAGTAAGGCCGATGTTGAAAAAAATGGGGGGTAAATAGACTCATATCCCTATCTTAGAGCACATTCGAATGATGCGCATCAGCAATTTTTACTTAGTGGTTTTTTGGAAATAGCTATTGGGATAGCCGAGGAAAAAATAGGGTAAGAAATTGCAAAAACAAAAAGCTTGTCTGCCACCGAAGTGACAGACAAGCTCGCGCCTTGCCTGATGGATGGTTCAACTAAACAAATAGGTAATCAAGTAAGTGTTGACACAGCGCTAGGCTTCCCAAGCTGATACCAATCCACCTTACGTGTCACCAACATGATAGCGGCCAAGACCCCGAACAATAGCAAGCTGCCCATCACCAGCGCATTGTTTTCTGATTGCAGCAGACCAAACAAAACACCATACAACAAGCTCAAAGCCGTACCAAAACCCAATCCGCGTTGCCAGCTTCGCAGCGCAAAACTGAGATAAAAACCGATCAGGCCAATACAGGCGACACTGGCAATGGCATACGCCACGGCGAAGTGCATGTGCTCCGACAAGCTGACCAATAACAAGAAAAACAAAACCAGCGCCAGACCCACCAAGGCATACTGCACAGGATGAATTGGTAATTGCTTTAAGATTTCAAATAAGAAGAAAGCGGCGAAGCTTAATGCGACAAACAGCACACCATATTTGATCGCCCGGTCGGATTGAGAATAAATATTGATAGGTTCAATAAATCCCACGCCGAAACTATCCATCTGACCCACCGCAGGTGCTGCCGCGACCACACCATCGGGCACAGTCGCCGGCGCCGCAGTGCGACAGCATTCGGTATTCAGTAATTGTTGTTGCGCATTACTCGACAGAGATGAAATATTCCAAGTGGCAGAGAAACCATTGGCGTCGATCTTACGCTCTTTGGGGGACGGCAAAAAGCGGCCAAAAAATTGCGGATGCGGCCATTTTGATGACAGTGTTACGACATTGTTTTTGGCGATGGGAATAAAGGCCATTTGCTCGATGCCGTCAATGGCGAGTTTTAAACTAAATTTGACGTTTTTACTTTGTTTGAAATCCATCGCCATCAAAGGTGCATGCACGCCCGTATTGAATTGCGCTAATTTATTGTCTTGTTGAAATTCATAAGGCGCGCCATCCCACAGAATTTTAGGGACATTTTTTAGACCCCGTGTATCGCTCACACCCAAGCTGACAAAGGCAGCGCCTATGCGAATTTGTGAGCCTGCTTTTTCGTGCGCAAAAGCATCCATCGTCGGCAGATCAAAATCACCACTCAAACTATGCTGACCGCTGTACACCAGCACTTTGTGGATGCCGCGATAGCGGTGGTCATTGTCGATCGTCGACAAAATTTGTAATTCATTCGGAAAAACAAACAGACGTTTGTTCAATACATATTGTCGCAGCACGCTGCGTTTGCTGGTCGCGTCGACGATTTCTTCCTCTTCATAATGCTCGGTATAAGGAATCACCAAAACCGGTCCCAATAAAGTTTGTTCGCCGACCGAATCGGCCGCAATGCTACGCACCGCCTCATGCCGAAATTGCATACGCGATTTGATCGTACCTTCGATCATCATCAAGGGAATCGCGATCAAGAGCATCAAAATGCCGATCGTGAGAGATTTTAAAAACAAAGTTTTTTGCATGTCGTGCTCCATGAAATGAGGAGTCAACACTATAAAAAAATCTTGTGTGCGCAGCATGAAGCGCAGATGGCGTTTTGTGTGCTGGCTGTGAAGTTCGCACCAATTGGCAGAAAATTCAATTTTGTAGCTGCGATTAGTGAAGCATCATCGCACGCATCGCATTCTTGCCGATCACGCGCAATCGAGAGAGACAAAATAACTTAATTCAAAGGCAGGCGCAAGCAGGCACAGACGCCGCCTTGGACTTGATTTTCTAAGTTGATTGCGCCGCCGTGTAACATCGCGACCTCGCGTACGAAGGGAAGGCCGAGGCCGGTGCTTTTGGCGGCATCAGGACGGGCTAGCGAATAGAAACGCTCAAAGATTTTGTCGATGGCATAGTCAGGGATGCCCACACCTTGATCCGTGATGCGAATCTCCACGCAATGATGCGCGGTATCCACCAAGGCGATCATTCCTATCGTGCTTGATGAAGGAGCAAAGGCAATTGCATTGTCGAGTAAATTACCGAGCGCCTGACGCAATAAAAGTGGATCGCCGAGTATTGCTAATGGTGTGTCTTGCGCCTCGTGCGTGGTTTGTGGCGCGCATGCCAGATGAATTTTTTTACCTTGAATACGTTCTTCGTAATCTAGTGCGACTTGTTCTAATAAATCGGCGATGCGTATGTTTTGTGTGGCGACTAGACTTTGCTGTTTTTCGACTTTGATCAAGGCCAAGAGTTTGTCGATTAATTGTTTTTGGCGCGCATTTTGTTCGATGATATTGGCGAGAAAACGGGCGCGATCAGCGGGCGGTAAAACTTCTCGCAATAGCTCGGCAGAGCCTTGGATCGCGGCGATGGGGCTTTTGAGTTCATGCGCTAAAGTATGCATCAAGGTTTCTACATATTCTTTGCCTTCCAGCTTATAGCGCATGCTCTCTAAGGCTAGGCCTAGTTCGCCAATTTCATTATTGCCTAAATCTGGCAGGCTGATCTTTTCATCGCGCGTTACGGCTTTGGCGTAATGCTGCAAGCGCTGTAAAGAACGATTGAGCCACCAAGAAAAACTGATACCGATGACCAGTGACGCCAGCAATAGCCAAAAGCCGCGTTGCAAGATTTTCTTTTGACTGCGTTCGATAAAAGGTCGTATGGTCGAGGTCGCTTTGGCGACCGTTAATACGCCTATGATTTGGCGTGCTTTACCATCGTTATTATTGTCGAGTATCGGCGCTGCCACGTGCATTACCGAGCTTTCTTCATTCAGCGGATCGGTGCGGGTGATACGCGCACCGTATTGCCCACGCAGGGTTAGATACACATCATTCCAGCGTGCGTAATTTTTACCGACATCGCGTTGATACGAGTCGAAGATCACGATCCCATTGGCATCAGTGATGTAGATGCGATAGTCGAGCGAGGCTTTGCGGACGCCGCTGATTTTGACATCGACGCTGCGCTGCGCATAATTTTGCATGCGCGTCAGTAAAGCGGCATGTGTCAAGTCGCCCTGCTGAACGTCTTCGGCCACCAATTGCGCTAAGAGCTGCGCGGTATCGACCAGCGTATCTTCCAAAGTCGCCTGCACACCGGGCTTAACTTCAGCGACAAACACGTTGAGCACGAACCACGCCGCGAGACCTAAGATCAGGAAATAACCAAGCAAGATGCGCAGGCCAATTTTCATAGTCGCTTAAGCAGTCACGATGCTATAGCCCATGCCGCGATGGGTCTGGATAGGTTCGTCAAGTGCATTGATGGACTTGAGTTTGGCACGCAGGGACTTGATATGGGTATCGACGGTTCTGTCCATGGTGTTGATCGAATTTGACCAGACCAAATCCATTAACTGTGCACGAGAAAATAACTGCCCGGGCCTTTCGATCAAGGTCTTGAGCAGTAAAAATTCGTAACGCGTCAAGCTCAATAGCTGGCCAAAATACAGAATTCTGGCCTCTTCGGCGCGTAATTCAAAGCGCTCGGGATCACCGCTGACGCCCAGCTGTTGCGCCATTTGGCGACGTAGCACGGCACGAATACGCGCGACCAATTCGCGTGGTGAAAAAGGCTTAGTGACATAATCATCGGCGCCAATTTCTAATCCCACAATCCTATCAATTTCATCACTGCGCGCCGTCAAAAAAATCACGGGCGTATTGCAAAATTGACGCAAGCGGCGGCACACTTCAAAACCGTTTAGATCAGGCAAACCTACATCTAAAACAATTAAAGCAATCTCTTTGGCCGTGCCAGTTTGTAACAGATCCAGCGCCGCCTGTCCCAAGGTAACATGCTTAGGCGTAAAGCCATCGGTCGCTAGTGCATAGCTTAAATTGTCGGCGATGGCGACTTCGTCTTCAACGATGAGTATGGTTTGTGACATAGATGATGTTGGTCATGACTGATTGAGGCAATGTGCGCATGGTAGCAGATGCTTAGGGAAGCGCGGATTTATTCAATAAGCACAAAACCCCATTTTTAGATGGCTGAAATAGTCACCATGCTCGATGTAAAAATGTGGTTTCCCTTCGGGTTCGGTACAAAACGGGCGATTTTGGCAGCAAATTCCCTTGCTTGGCACCAGCCAATCAGCGGAAATGTTGCTACCAAACTCATCCCGTTTTGTACTCGAATGTGCATACCGAATAAATCTGCGCTTCCCTAGATGTCTGAACATTTTGACATACCGTAGTCGTCAAATAATGGTTATGATGATTAATCTATAAATTTATAAAATCAAAGGCGACTTATGCCGCAAATAGTCAGAGTGGCGCTAGGTGACAATCTGCCCCCATTGAAGTGGCCCGCTTGCTGTCCCGAGTGTGGCACGACCAAGATGCTGGAAAAAATGACGACTCGTTTAGGTCGGGTAAAATCAGTGCGCCCGGATCTGGGCGGTAGTTTGACCGTGAAAAATGAGGTCATGTATCTGACTTATTTTATTTGTCCAGATCATGCCGCCGAGACGCGTTGGGCGAATCGCTTGCTAGAAAAAAGCCCTGTGATGTATTTATTGCGCTTCATTTTTTACGTGGGAGCGGTATTCGCGTTAGCGTTATTGTTCGGGTCGCGCCGACTCTCAAGCTTTCCCGATTTAGGCGCTTTGCTAGTCTTGCCTGTGCTAGGCGTCGTTGGTGTGACTAGCTTGATTTGGGCACATATGGCGACCAGTTTGTGGCCGATGCGCTTCGATCCCGATCAAGACGTGATGATTATCCGCTTTCGTCAAGCACCCTACGCCACCAAGTTTCGCGTTATGAATCTGGAAGCCACTAGCAGCGCAAATACGGAGGAACTGCCTTGGTTTAAACGCAAATTGTTGTGGCAACTGTTAGCGGCAGCGGCACTCTTTGTTGCATTGATGAAGTTCCTAAATCCTTAAGTGTTTACTCTAGGCGTTTATCTTAATGCAGCCGCGATCGCTCTAAAACTATCCAAACCCGCTTGCAAATTCTCAATAATGTCGTCGGCTAGCAAATCCGGCTCAGGTAGATTATCAAGGTCAGCCAGGCTTTTATCCTTTAACCAAAAAATATCGAGACTGGTTTTATCACGCGCCATAATTTGCTCGTAGGTGAACTTGCGCCAACGACCTTCTGGCGTCTTTGTTTCATCCCAATTTTCGCTACGGACGTGACGATTCAGCGGGTTATACAAGCGGATAAATTCTTGTAAATCGTCGATACGCAAAGGTTTCTTTTTCAGCGTGTGATGAATGTTGGTGCGGTAATCATAAAACCAGACTTCTTTAGTCCAAGCCTCTTTGCTTGCTGGATGATTATCAAAGAACAGCACGTTCGCTTTCACGCCGTTGGCATAAAAAATACCGGTAGGCAGACGTAAGATGGTGTGAAGATCGGTGGATTCTAAGAGTTTTTTGCGTACCGTTTCACCAGCACCGCCTTCAAATAAAACATTGTCTGGCACCACCACCGCAGCACGTCCTGTGGTCTTTAGCATGGTGCGAATATGCTGGACAAAATTGAGCTGTTTGTTTGAGGTCGTCGCCCAAAAATCTTGGCGGTTATACGTTAAATCATCTTTTTCCTGTTCGCCCTCTTCGTTGGTAAAACTCATCGAGCTTTTTTTGCCAAACGGAGGATTAGCTAGGATGTAATCGTAGGTCGCAGGTGCTGCCGCAACCAAAGCATCATTGGGTGAAATCATGCTATCGCCATCAATCTCACCAATGTTATGCAAGAACATATTCATCAAGGCCAAGCGACGTGTACCCGCAACGATCTCATTTCCAAAAAACGTATCGTGCTTCAAAAAGGCTTTTTGCGTTTTGTCTAATTTGTGATTGTTCACCAAAAAATCGTAAGCCGCCAAAAAGAAACCGCCGGTACCACAGGCTGGATCTGCAATGGTCTTTTGTGGCTCTGGGCGCATACACTCGACCATCGCCGTAATTAAAGGGCGCGGCGTGAAGTATTGCCCAGCTCCCGATTTCGTATCTTCAGCATTGCGCTCTAACAAGCCTTCATAGATGTCGCCCTTGACGTCCGCGCCCATTGTGACCCACTGAGTCTCATTGACCATATCGATCAGACGAAACAGCTTTGCGGGGTCTTGGATTTTATTTTGGGCTTTGGTAAAAATCGTGCCTAGCATGCCGGATTTATTCCCCAACTCGCGCAACAAATTGACGTAATGCACTTCCAATTTCGCCCCGCGTTTTACACGCAGACTTTGCCAGTTGTAGTCAGGCGGAATGCCAACATGGCGGTTGTAAGGTGGCTGACTATACTCATCCGCCATTTTTAAAAAGATCAGATAGGTTAACTGCTCCAAATAATCACCATAGCCGACACCATCATCACGCAAGGTAGTGCAAAAGCTCCAGACTTTGGAGATGATGGAAGAGGTGGATGCTGTTGTTGTCATTACGCTCATAATTCATTGTCATTTAAGTATTTTTATGCGTCTTTTACACGCCGGGCGTATAAAAACGCATAGACGGCGTATAAAACCATGGCTTATTACCCTTACTATTACCCTTACTAAGAGGTAATTACCCTTTCTTTTTCCAACGCGCAGCGGGGCCGCGTCCTTGGCATTCGATCAGATTGGCGCTTTGCTGTGCGCGTAATACGCGCCGGATCATATCTTTGCTCACGCCAGGACATCCCTGCTCCAGTTGCATGACGGTAAATGCGTCGTCGAATTTTGCGATCGACGCCAACACCAAATCAGTTTTTGAACCTCGCGGTGCTTTCATCTCGCCCACACGTTCGGCGAATTCACGATACGCCATCTTCAATATCGACAAAATGTAATTAATATAAGGCCAAGGGTCATGTTTGCCTTCGTGCCAGCCTTGTGAGCTTTGCTCTAAGGTTTCGTAGTATCTATCCTTATTGTCTTCGATCAATCGTTCTAAACTAATGTAACGGCCGACCTCAAAACCCAAGTGATAACACTGGAGTAATAGCAGTAGACGAGAGACACGACCATTACCGTCTCGAAAAGGATGGATACATAAGAAGTCCAAATTAAACAATGCCAAAGCAATCAAAGGATGTACCCAACGCTCATCTAAGCAAGTCTGCCAATCCGTGATTAAACTAGCCATCGCTTGTGGCGTAGCCTGCGCCGATACCGGACGAAAGCGTATGCGTTCACGTCCATCTGCATAGCGTTCGATAATGTCGCCATCTTTTTCTTTGTAGTGTCCGACATCCCAAATTTGGCCGCGCGTCATTTGATGCAAAAGTCGAATAGTCTGCTCGTTCAATTCAAAGGAAAGGCTATTGTTGTGAATGCGCGTTAAAGCATCGCGATAACCACGTACCTCTTCTTCATCACGATCACGAAATAAAGGTTTAGCCGCCACCAATACATCGCGCACACGGGATGCGGAAAGCGTCACTCCTTCAATCCGGTTAGATGAGACGGCGCTCTCAATCAAGGCATGTTCACGTAAAGTTTTGAGTCTTTGCGGGGATTGTTGGGTATATAGCGCCTGCTTACCACGAAACTCACTTAAATCCGCCAGATACCACGACGTACTGGCAGGAACAGAGAAATTGCCAGAACTAAAAAGGCGCAGGCTATTCATGGCTTTAGCTCCTCTGGAAAATGTTCAGGTATGTCTCCGACATACGTGTCGGAGACATCAGCTAAGTGATTGTTTTGCAAGGGAAACCATGGGAAGGTATCAGCACAAGCTTGGGCTATATTCTGGCTAGCTGGACACATGCGAGCTTCCTTTGCTACGGGCTTTTGTTGGGGTATCTGCCATCGCCGCTTTTTCAGCTTTGATCCGTGCTAGCAGTACCGAAGCTGGCTCATCATTCGCGTCTTGTGGCACCAATTGACCTGAGAAAGCTTTTTTTAGGATGGACTGGCGTAGGGCTTCTGATTGTTTTAGGGCTGTGGTGATGGTTTCGTCTAGTTTTTCTATCGAACTTAATTTTGAATCCAATAAACCAATAATTTCTATTTGTTCATTGGTTGAACATACAGCCACGGGAATATTCCTAATATCGTCACCTGAAATACCTGATTGACCGGCAGTAGTTCGAATTCTTGATTCAATAAATTAAAAAGCTTTTCTAG